>JBLHLN010000025.1:0-14173 GCA_047620565.1 Woeseiaceae bacterium | reverse complement strand
GTTTTCGAGAATCGCCGAGAACGCGTTCTGCCCGCCTTCATACAATCCAAGCGATACCAGGCGCGCATTATTCAGGGGCGCTGCCAGCCAGTTACTCAGGCCGATATCTTTGCTGGCAATCAGCTCGTCGGCATCCGCAGACAAACCGTCCAGCAACGCCTGTTTTCGAGCCCGTTTCTGCTCAGCCGGAATTTCCAGCGCATACAAATCGGTCAACGCCAGCCGCGTTGTTTGCACCAGGTCCATTACGTCTCGACGCAAATCGTTGCGCTGCGTCGTAGCCAACTGTTTGTTGTTTTCACCGCGTACCGAAAGCCAGCGCTCGACTCCGGCGGAAGCGACAGCAGTAGCGAACGACTCGTTGAATGCCGTGTCATTCTTTACATACAGTTTCTGGTGGGCAAGTTCGTGAAAAATTGTCGACACCAACTGCAGGTCTGACCAGCGCATCATCGTATTCAGGACCGGATCTGAAAATTTTCCCAGTGTCGAGTAGGCGGATACGCCGCCAACTGACACATCAAATCCCTGGCCGGACAATTTGTCGGCAAATTTCCTGGCCGATGCTTCCTTGAAATAGCCGCGATAAGCGACACAGCCGGCTACCGGAAAGCACCAACGCCGGGGCTCCAGAGAAAACTCGCCAGCCGCAAACACATTCCATACGACATAGTCGCGACCAAGATCGGTGTACGAGCGGTAACTCTCATTATCCGGTAGCAACAAATCCTGCACCGCAAAGTCGCGCGCATCCTGAACCAGTTCCAACCTGTCACGCAGTTCCGCCGACGAATTTTCGTCGGCTATAACCTCGGTAACTGGTCGCCGTTGATTCATAACCTGCAGGTGCCCGCTTGCCGCCTGCATGTAGTAACACGCCGGCATTTGCGAAATAAGGCCAACGGCGAGCAATACAGCCATGACACGAAAAACATTTTTGTAAGTCACATACATGCAGGGAGGCAATATGTCCTAGAATTGCAGCCATGGAAGTTTACCTTGTTGGCGGCGCCGTTCGTGACGATTTACTGGGTCTGACCGTTAAGGAACGGGACTGGTGCGTCGTAGGCGAAACACCCGACTCCCTTGCAGGTCTGGGCTATCGTGCCGTGGGCAAAGACTTTCCGGTTTTTCTGCATCCTGACAGTGGTGAAGAATATGCGTTGGCGCGCACCGAGAGAAAAACTGCCGCTGGATATCATGGTTTTGTCTTTCACACCTCGCCGGAGGTAACGATTGAGGAGGACCTGCACCGCCGCGACCTTACAGTTAATGCGATGGCTCGCAGCGATGACGGTACGCTGGTCGATCCACACAACGGCGCCGCTGACGTCAAAGCAAGAGTCCTGCGTCATGTATCAGACGCTTTTGCAGAGGATCCGGTGCGCATACTGCGTACCGCCAAATTTGCGGCCCGCTTTCATCACCTGGGATTTCAGATTGCTGCGGAAACATTGCAGCTTATGCAACAGATGGTGCAGAACGGAGAGGCAGATGCCCTGGTTGCAGACAGGGTCTGGAAGGAAACTGAAGCCGCCCTTGGGGGGCCGCACCCGCAGGTCTATTTTGCGGCGCTACGATCTTGTGGCGCACTCGCCGTAGTCTTTCCGGAAATCGACGCACTATTCGGTGTGCCACAGGCAAAAAAATGGCATCCGGAAATCGATTGCGGCGTACACACAATGATGGTGCTCGATCAGGCTGCACGGCTACACCCTGATGTCGATGTTCGCTTCGCGGCGCTGGTGCATGATCTGGGCAAGGCGACCACGCCTGCCGATACTCTACCCAAGCATTCCGGTCACGAGCTTCGCAGTGTCAAGATAGTGAAATCGCTTGCAAAGCGCCTGCCTGTTCCCAATGCCTGCCGCGATCTTGGCTGCCTGGTCGCGGAATTTCATGCACATTGCCATCGCGCCTTTGAATTGCGGCCGGCTACCTTGTTGAAAGTGCTGAATCGGACGGATGCATTTCGGCGACCCGGCAGATTTGAAAAGTTCCTGGTCGCTTGCGAAGCCGATGCTCGTGGCAGGAAGGGTTTTGAAGAAAACCCATATCCGCAGGCGAACTATTTCCGCGGAGCGTTCGAGGCTGCACAAACAGCGTCAATTGACGATTTGACGGACGGTAGCCGTGACGGCGCCGATATTGGCCGGCAAATAAGTTCGAGGCGGGAGGACGCGCTACGTTGCTTTAAGGAAATTCAGGTGCCGCCAAAGTAATACAGATAGACGGACACTGCAGTTGTTTGACCAAAATTTTCTGAATCATCGAACGAAAAGCGAAACTCCAAGTCGGTTCGCTCGCTTACTGGCGTCAGGAATCCGACGCTATAAGAGTCCACTCTGCCGCCATCTACAGCCGTCTGCCAACTACCCGCCGTGAAATCCAGGGCGCGCAAACCGAACCTGAACTCCACACCCGCATTCACCTGGTGATCAATCAAACTGTTCATCATGCTCATGCGGGAAAATGACAGGAACCTCAAAGCATCGATATCCGGCTGCAGGCGAATATCGCGAGAATAATCGTACGCAATTCCGCCTACGTGAAAACTCGAGTTTTCACCGAGCGGGAAACGACTGCTTATGCCGATGCCGTCTGCGGAAAATTCGACGGTGCGGCTTAACGCCGGAAAATCAGAGAGTACTGTGAAGTCAAATTCCCGCCGCTCGTAGTTGGCCGAGAACATAAAGGATTCGTCGCGGTAGTAGAGCGACGCGCCCAGGTCCGCCGAATGCAGGATATCCTTGTCGCCCCAGTATGACGCGCTAAGTCGAACGCCAAGAGGGTCAAACCAGTGATCAATACCGACGTCCGCGAATGTCGTGCTCCTGCGCCCGCTCACGCCGTCAATTTCGTTTTTCCTGAAGGTCGCCGATAACCAGGTCTTGTCAGCGATGCTGAAATCACCGAATGCCGATAAAGCACGGCCGTCGGCAGAATCGGCGTCTGCGCCTGCGCCGAGGACAAAACCGGCTCCATGGGCTTCGCTCGCACCGAGTATCAAGCTCGAGATAATTATCGTAGAGCCGATTAGCGTTATGCACGTATTTCTAAAACATGACATAGAGGATCAAACCTGCCAGGACCATCCTGTAAATCGCAAATGGCAGCAATCCGATCACACTCACAAAGCGCATAAAGAAATCGATACTCAGGTACGCCACGACGCATGAAATCAGCGCTGCTATAGCCAAATTGTCCCACGCAACTGCCGTTTCACCTGTGACGAGTATCACTAGTTCGTAGATCGTCGCCAGCAATATTACGGGCGCCGAAAGCAGGAATGAGAAGCGCGCCGCATCCTGGCGTTTGATGCCGAGAAACCGTCCGGTGGTGATCGTGATGCCTGAACGAGACGTTCCGGGCACCAGGGCCAGCGCCTGGGCAGCGCCGATTATCAGCCCGTCTTTAACGCTGATGTCTGCAATCGTTCGATTGCGGGGCGCAAATCGGTCCGCAATCGCCATGAGGATTCCATAACCTGCCAGCGTATAGACGACGACGATCGGATCACGCAGATTTGCTGCAATCCAGCTCGCGAACAGCAGTCCGGCTACGGCGGCAGGAATAGTGCCTACGCCAAGACACCAGACCATTCTGGTGCGGCTCGTTGCCGGCTTGCCCGACAGGATATCCATCGTTCCACCCAGCAACGCGACGATATCGGCACGAAAATAGATAGCGACCGCAATCAACGAACCAAAGTGCACTGCCACATCAAACGCCAGCCCCTGATCTGTCCAGCCGAAGATGCTGGGAACCAGGACCAGGTGTCCCGAACTGGAAACCGGCAAGAATTCAGTGAGCCCCTGGACGACCGCAAGTACCACTATCTGCATCAATGTCAAAACAAAAATCCTTTTCAGAGGTTGCCGAAACTATTTGCCAAACTATAGCGCGTGGCGCCTGTCTGACGCTGCGAATGCGGGCGGCGTCTCAATACCAGTGGTACTTAATCCAAGGCATTTGAAATTCTCTCCCATTTCGGTCGGCAGCGTAAGCAACTTGACCTGGCGCGACAAATCTACCTGCCGTTCGATGGACAAATCGGTAAACCCGGCCAGCTCATTTTCGAGCCCGCCATTCATCAGGAAATGAGCCTGGGTAACAAAACCGGCGACACCGACACTTGCTTGCGTGGCGCTGTCAGCAAGCAATGTAAAATCGACCCACGACGTCAGGTCCTGAATGCCTGGATAAAGCAGCGCGTTGTCATGCGCATGATGACGAAAATGACATCGCAACCAGCCGCGACTCCGATCAGCAGCATAGTATTCACGCCGGGTCACACCGTAGTCGAACAGGAACATGCACCCGGAATCGAGTGCGCTCGCCAGGTCAGCGACCCACGCTTTCGCTCCCGGTGATAGCTCTGATTCGTAGCCATCTGCAAACGGCTGTCCAAGCTGATCTTCAATTTCAAGCAATTCATTTTCCAGGTTTGCAGGTGCCTTTTCATAGTGCCGCGAAAACTCGCCATTTCTGAGTGCTACTCGTTCTTGCCAGAACTCGTTGTTATTTTTTTGAAAACGCTCAACCGGGAGTGCATCGACAACTTCATTCGCAATGATTACACCGGAAAAATTGGCAGGTATTTCTGACAACCATTGAACACGGCCTGCGAGTTCCGGCAATTCTTTTCTCAGCCGCTGTTGCTGACGTTCTTTGAGATCTGCAGAGACTTCCAGAATGAAGTAGCACTGCGGCAAAACCTGCAGCTCATTCAGCCGCTCGAGAACAGCGACGGCGAGTGCACCACTTCCAGCCCCGAGCTCGAAAATCTGGCCGTCGCGTATTTGCTGCAGGACTGACGCACATTGATTGGCGAGAATCCTGCCAAAAAGTGGTGAAATTTCAGGCGCGGTAACAAAATCACCGGCGGCGCCAAATTTTTCTGTGCCGGCGACGTAATAACCGAGGCCGGGAGCATACAGCGCATGTTGCATGAACTCTGCAAAACTGATGTGGCCGCCGGCATCTTCGATAAGCGACCGAATGTGCGCCGCGACTTTAGCGCTGTGCCGGGCGGATTCTGCCCCGGGCTGCGGCAATTCCAGTGCCTTTTGATTTGCTTTCGGTTGCATTAGCTGTTCAGACTTCCAACAATAGCCACAATGTAAGTCGCCCGCGCGGCAATTGCTAATTGCGGCCGAGCTGCGTAAATGACTCTTTGGGAAATTCGCCTGTCACTATGAAATCAGGAAGCAGCGTGTCAATGGCAGATGCAAACAATATACGGGGCGCATGTGCCGTGGTAACCGGCGCCGCAAAACGCATCGGCGCGGCCATCGCGTGCGGCTTGCATGAACAGGGTGCGGACATTGCCGTGCATTATCGAAGTTCGGTCGGTGAGGCCACGCAACTTTGTGACAAACTGAATTCGATTCGCAGTGATTCTGCAGAAATTTTCGCCGCAGATCTTGGCAATAGTGACGAAGCTACGCGATTCGTCGATGCTGTTTTGTCCTGGCGCAACAGGCTGGATATTCTGGTCAACAACGCGTCGTCATTTTATCCCACTGTTCTCGGCCAAATCGAAGAAGACGATTGGCTCGACCTGATGGGAAGCAACCTGAAAGGTCCGCTTTTCCTTTCGCAGTCGGCTGCACCGCACCTTAAATCCAGTCGCGGCACAATTGTTAATATCATTGATATCCATGCGCGACGGCCATTACGGGATCACATCGTCTACGGATCTGCAAAGGCCGGGCTCGCAATGCTAACCAAATCGCTGGCGAAGGAACTGGCGCCCGAGGTGCGCGTCAACGGCGTTGCGCCGGGCGCCATTACCTGGCCTGAGAATGGCATGACGGAATCCGTCAAACAGTCGATTGTGAAAGAAATTCCGTTGGGTCGCAGCGGGGTTCCGGCGGACATCGCCAATTGTGTGCTATTCCTGGCGCGCGATGCGACCTATACAAGCGGACAGGTTATTGCCATCGACGGGGGCAGATCACTGGGCTGGTGAATCAACCAGTCCAAGCCTGGCGGAATTACCAGGCCCCGGCGAACTCGCGCCAGGGCGTGCGGCGGCGGTCGACATCACTGAATTCAAATTCCTGCTGTGGCTTGGTCAGGCCTTGCGGCGCCGCAATCACTGGCGGACAGGCGCCGGTATCAAGCAGCGTTAGCGCAGCCATCATGTTGGGATCCAGATCATCACCGATTGCTATCGCCAGGTCGTCCGCGGCCGGGCAGTCAACCGGTAATCCGTCAAAGTAGCCACCTTCGTCATTGGCATTGACTGATTCAAAGGCCGTCGGTCGAAGAATCTTTTCGCAGAATTGAATTCCAAGTTGCCCTACTGGCTTGCCAAAAGTAGTTGCACCGACAATCGACACATCGACATGCGGCATCATGCTATTGGTTATCAGTTCACTGGCCGATGCTGTTCTGTCGGTAGCAATGACGACGAGACGCGACGTTGACGTCGAGCTGAATCTCTGTTGAAAGAACCTGGTGCGATTTGAGGCCGCGTTGTTTGCGTTAAACAGCGTGCGGGAAAACACCAGGTTGTTGGCGACCGCACCTCCCATGTAATCGCCAAGTAACTCTGTCGTGCTAACCAGACCACCGCCGTTGTACCGCAGGTCGATGATCACGTCGGTTACATTCGCTTGCTGAAACTCGGCAAACACGGTTTCAAAAGCCGCATCGGCAGTACTGACAAATGTCGCCAGCTCGAGATAACCCACTGAAGTACCGTCCGGACGATCAATCACACGCCACTGCGGTAGCGGGTCAATCGTGACAAGCCCCCGGCTAACGATAGCCGTAAATTCGCTGCCATCTGTGCGCCGCAGCGTAAATTCGAGCGTCGGCTGCGAAAACAGCGCATTGACACCTTCATTGGCCTGAATGTCTGCAATAGTGCGTCCGTCCAGCATGATGACCCGTTGTCCCCGTGCGAAGCCAGCCTGGGCAGCAGGGCTCGACGCGAATATGCGGGTAAATCGCAAGTCGTCAAATGCTTCGAAGCGACTACTGAATCCATACCCATCATATTCTCCGGCACCAAAAAACTGTGCGTCAGCTGCGGCGAGATCGATGTAGCTGAATCCATCAAGCGGTTGAAATGAAATAAGGTATGCAAGCAGCTCTTCCGCTGTTGCATATGCGCTGAGATCAACGCTCGGCGGCAACAGATTGTTCCACAGGTATACGTCATTCATTCGCTCAAGAACGAATTGCTTTTGGCCATCGTCGCTGCACGCGCTGGTACCCGGCTGCGGGATGCCCGCGTTATCGGAGGACGAGCAGCCGACGCATAATCCGCAGGCGGCAATCATTGTAAAGAGTGTCTTGTACATTCACTGTCTCTGCGAGCCGGGTGCCCGGCAAATGCGTCGTGCCAGTATCAGAAGCCAATTATTACCGGGATGCCAGCGGATTCCCGTGATGCGAGCCCCGTTTTGCCCGGTCAGGGCAGCAGAACTCCCGCGTTTCCGGACATAACGCTTCCAGTCATTATGCCTGCTGCAGTGACAAAGCCTCTTCCTGGAGCGGATGCGACGATGCGTCAAAGTCCAACCAATGCCGGGCCATGGTCTTCCCTGTCACCGGATGCCGTAAATTCGGCTCGATGTCTGCCAGTGGTCGTAGCACAAAACTAAATTCCAGCACGTCGGATCGCGGCACCGAAACATTCTTGTCGTCGGTCACCAGGTCGTCATAAAGGAGCAGATCGATGTCCAGCGTCCGTGAACTGAACTTCCTGGCGTCGCGCTTTCTGCCGGCGATGTCGTGAATAATTTGCAACTCGTGACAGACTGCAGTGGGGTCCAGTTCTGTCTCGACGCAAACGACAGCATTGAGAAAATCACCACCTTCAAACCCCAGCGCCTTATTCCGGTAAACCGGGGAAATCTTTCGCAACGAAAATCGCTTCTCCAGTTCACATAGCGCAAGCCTGAGGTTTTCCTGCGGATTCAGGTTGCTGCCGATACCGAGATAGATAACCGCCATGGGGATAGTCCGATTATGGCTCTTCGCGATTACTTTCCCGACGAATCAGGACGCCCACATTCTTGGCATTGCGGATCGCACCGGGTTTGTTGACACGCACCTGGATCCACGGCACTTCGAACTCCTGCAATACGACCTCAGCGATCTTTTCAGCCATCGTTTCGACCAGCTGAAACTCTGAATCAGCGACAAATTGTTGCACACGTTTGGCGACCAGCTTGTAGTTAAGCGTGCTCTCTATGTCGTCATTCTCGGCTGCGCGACGGATGTCAGCGCCCATTTCCAGGTCGATGCTGACGGTTTGGCGTATTTTTCTTTCCCAGTCCCAAATGCCAACAATCGTGTCGACCTTCAGTTCCTGCAAAAAAATCGTGTCTGTCGGCGGAGCTTCACTCATTCAGTGATCACCTGTAATCGTTAGGGTGCGTGCAGGCTTTCGAGAGACCAGCGCGCCTGAGCATGGATGGTACCGGGTTCGACGCCACAGTTAAGTCTCATCGCGCCGGCGAATGCGATCATCGCGCCATTGTCCGTGCAAAATTCGGGTCGGGGAAAAAAAACCTGGCCTGGAAATCTGACTCGCAGATCTTCACGCAGCAATTTATTCGCCCCCACGCCACCTGCGACGACAACCCTGGTCGCATTCTCGGCGGTCGCCGCCTGCAGTGTCCGACCCACCAGCGTGTCAATCGCCGCCTTCTGAAATGAAGCCGCAATGTCATTGCGCACCGCCTGCAGGTTGGTCGCTTTGCGAACTTCGAGCATGACAGCAGTTTTCAGGCCGCTGAAACTGAAGTCGAAACCCTGTCGTTTGAGCATAGGCCGTGGGAACTGGTAAGCATCCGGATCGCCATGTTCCGCAATCTTCGCAAGCGCCGGGCCACCGGGATAACTTAAGCCGAGAAGTTTCGCGGTCTTGTCAAAAGCCTCACCGACGGCATCATCGAGGGTACTGCCGAGCACCCGGTACACGCCCAGTGCATCCACTGACACGAGCATCGTATGCCCACCGGAAACCAGTAGCGCCAGGAATGGAAAATCAGGCGCGCTATCTTCAAGCATCGGCGCCAGCAGGTGTCCTTCCATGTGGTGTATGGGAATAACCGGGCATCCCCAGGAAAGACCCAGGCCGTTGGCCATACCACCAGCAACCATGAGTGCTCCAACCAGCCCCGGTCCTGCTGTGTACGCAATGGCATCGGGCCTGCTGATGTTCGCCTCCTCCAGAACCTCCTGGATAAGCGGTAACAGGCGACGCACATGGTCCCTGGAGGCGATTTCAGGCACTACGCCACCATACTCGGCGTGCAGCGCAACCTGGCTGTGCAGGGCTTGCGCAACAAGACCGCGGCGAGTGTCGTACAACGCCACTCCGGTCTCGTCACAACTCGTTTCCAGTCCCAGTACCAGCATAGGCGGCGCATCATACCGCAGGGACAGTCTGAAGCCCGCAAATTCCTGCCGGAAGCTTTGCATTCTGCCGATTGTAGCGATATTATACGAGGTTCGTCCCGGCCAAAGTGCCGGGTTTATTTGTATCTGAGCAAGAGAATAGTTGATCGTATGCCGAGTGTTCGCATTAAAGAAAACGAGTATTTCGACGCAGCCCTGCGTCGCTTCAAGCGTGCCTGTGAGAAAGCGGGAGTTCTGACTGAGCTTCGCCGCCGCGAGTTTTACGAAAAACCGACCCAGGAACGCAAACGCAAGAAAGCCGCCGCCGTTAAGCGCCATTTGAAACGCATATCGCGCGAAGTTTCCCGGCGCCAGCGTCTCTACTGATCCTCATAAATCGATGGGTCAATCATCGATCGGTCAATCCAGGGGCCAATCGCTAAGGGCCAATCAATGGCGCCTCGCCCATGACGCTTAAGAGCCAGATCCGGGACGACATGAAAACCGCCATGAAGGCCGGTGACAAAGACCGGCTGAAAGTGGTGCGCCTGATTCTTGCTGCCGTTAAACAAATCGAAGTCGATGAACGTATTGAACTTGATGATGCTGCCGTGCTCACGGTGCTGAACAAAATGGTTAAGCAACGACGTGATTCCGTTACCCAGTTCAGGGACGGCGGTCGCGAGGATCTGGCTGCCATCGAAACCGACGAGATTGCAGTTCTGCAGCAATACCTGCCGGAACAAATGTCCACTGCCGAACTTGATGACCTGATCGCTCAGGCAATTGCCGACAGCAGCGCCGAAAGCATTCGCGATATGGGCAAGGTAATGGGACTGGTTAAGGCGAAAGCGGCCGGACGCGCCGACATGGGCGCCGTCGGGGCACAAGTAAAAGCTCGCCTCGGCGGGTGAGACAGGCCAGCATTCAGCTGGAATCGTCCGCAGCGTTAGCTATCCTTTAAGGCATGGGCGGACTAATACCACAGCATTTTATCGATGATCTGATTACACGAGCAGACATCGTTGAGGTCCTGGGAAGCAGGATTCAGCTGAAGAAAGCTGGTCGTGAATTCAAAGCATGCTGTCCATTTCACGGCGAGAAGACGCCTTCATTTACCGTCAGTCCAACCAAGGGGTTTTACCACTGCTTCGGTTGCGGTGCGCATGGCACAGCGATCGGATTCCTCATGGAGCACGATCACCTGTCATTTATCGAGGCCGTCGAAAGCATCGCGGGGATGCTGGGCGTCGAAGTGCCCAGGGAAGAGAGTCAGCATCCTGTCCGACGGCATGACGAGTTGTTTGAACTTATGCGCAAGGTCGAAAGCCACTTGCAGACGATTCTGAAGGACAGCCCCGCCGCAGTTGATTATTTGAAAGCGCGCGGAATTGACGGCGCGACAGCAAAAAGATTCAGTCTCGGCTACGCCCCGCCCGGTTGGAGTAACTTGCTCGATAAATTCGGCAAGAGCAAAGAATCAACCGACAAATTACTGGCGCTTGGCCTGATTATTCGCAAGGACAACGGCAAACACTACGATCGTTTCCGTGACCGCGTCATGTTTCCTATTCGAGACTCGCGGGGACGCTGTATTGGCTTTGGCGGTCGGGTGATGGGCAACGAGGAACCCAAGTACCTCAATTCTCCGGAGACCGTTCTCTTTCACAAAGGTCGCGAACTTTATGGTCTGTATGAAGCCCGCCAGGCACTGCGCCATATCGACCGCCTTGTCGTGGTTGAGGGTTACATGGATGTCATCGGCCTTGCTCGCAATGGAATTGATTTTGCCACCGCAACACTGGGCACAGCAACGACCGACGAGCACCTGAATCGCCTGTTTCGCATTTGTGACGAAATCATATTTTGTTTCGACGGCGACCGCGCGGGCCGGGCCGCTGCCTGGCGAGCGCTGGAAAATGCCTTGCCACAAATTCGCGAAGGCAGACAGGTACGATTTGTATTTCTGCCGGATGGTCAGGATCCCGATTCATACGTTCAGGAGAAAGGCGCGGCCGAATTTGAAACTGCGCTGGATAATGCCGTTGCACTGTCCGATTTTCTGCTTGAGGAACTTTCTGCCCAGGTGGACATGGAATCGATGGACGGCCGTGCACGCCTTGCTGAACTTGCGCGACCATTGATGGCCAGAGTTGTACCCGGCGTATACAAGGAATTGCTGATCGGACGACTGGCGGAGACTGTCGGGCTATCGGCGCGCAAGCTTGAGGCGATTCTCAGCAAGGATGCGCCTGCCGCCACCCAGAAGACACGAATCATGTCGACCCGCCTGAGAAAAAACAAAGGTGGAAGCGGCTCCGGAAACCCGTCGCTCATTCGCCGGGCCATTACACTGTTGCTCCACTTTCCGGATGCGGCGGATAAGCTCGACGTTGAGCAAATGACCGGAGTAAGCAAGCCTGGCGTCGAATTATTGCGCGAACTCATTGAAATGGTACAGGCCGAACCCAATATGACCACAGCGGGATTGCTCGAGCGCTGGCGAAACCATGATGAGGGTCGCCACCTCGGCAAACTGGCGGCTGTCGAAATCCCCGCTACTGATGATTTCGATGCTGCTGCTGAGCTGGCCGACTGCCTGCAGCAGCTGGCGGCTGTCGGTCGCCGCGAAAGAATCGATTTTCTTATTGAAAAAGAAAGACTTAACTCGCTCTCCAGCGGCGAACGAGAAGAGCTCAGGGAGCTTATGAAACAGCCCGTTCCGGCCACATAAAGAACGGATTTTTATGGATCGCCAGCGGTCAAACCAGTATAATTGGTCGTTTGCATTTTTTACACAGAGGACGATTCGTTTTGACGGAAAAAAGCCCAGTAGTCACCGGCAGCAAGCAAGCCCAGCAATTGAAAGCACTCATTGCCCGCGGCAAGGAACAAGGCTACCTCACTTACGCAGAGGTCAATGATCATCTGCCAAACGATATTGTCGATCCGGAACAGATTGAAGACATCGTCAACATGATTAATGACATGGGTATAGCGGTGCACGAAAAGGCGCCGGACGTCGATTCAATTACCCTGTCTGAGGCAACGGTGTCCGGCGACGACGACGACGCTGCGGAAGAGGCAGAAGCTGCGCTTGCCAGTGTCGACGCAGAGTTTGGCCGGACTACTGACCCGGTGCGTATGTACATGCGCGAAATGGGCACCGTCGAACTTCTGACCCGACAGGGCGAAATTGAAATCGCGAAACGTATTGAAGACGGCCTGAACCAGGTCAAGTACCACATGGCGCATTTTCCGCCGACCATCGAGAAACTGCTCGAGGTTAACGATGCGGTAGCAGCCGGTGAAACGCGTATGCAGGACTTTGTCGTCGGCTTTATCGATCCAAATGCGCCTGATGAAATCAAATCTCCGGTAACCAAGTCGGACGACAACAAAGATGACGACGAGGAAGAAGTGGTTGACACCGGACCCGATCCTGAGGAAGTTGCCGCACGCCACAAGGCTATCAAGCGGTTATACAACCGTTCGCTGACTGCCCTGGAAAAGTATGGTTCCAAAGACAAGAAGACCATCAAGATTCAGACGGATCTGGCCGATCAGCTGATGGAAATCAAATTTGCACCAAAGTTGACCGACGTCCTGGTGCGAAATCTGCGCGGCTCCGTCGCGGTATTGCGAACTCAGGAACGACAGATCATGCAGATTTGCGTTCGCGACGCCGGCATGCCACGCAAGGACTTCCTGGCCAGCTTTCCAAAAAGCGAAACGGACACAAACTGGATCGAGAAACATATTCGTGCCAAACGCAAGCATTCATCGACGTTAGCCAAATTACGTAACGACGTACTGCGCTCACAACGTAAATTGCTGGCTGTCGAAACACTCACCAACTTAAAGATCGCGGAGATCAAGGAAATCAATCGCCAGATGTCGATTGGTGAGGCGAAGGCTCGCAGAGCAAAGAAAGAAATGGTGGAGGCAAACCTGCGCCTGGTGATTTCTATCGCGAAAAAATACACCAATCGCGGTTTGCAGTTCCTTGATCTCATCCAGGAAGGCAACATTGGATTGATGAAAGCGGTCGACAAGTTTGAGTATCGGCGCGGCTACAAGTTCTCTACCTACGCTACCTGGTGGATTCGCCAGGCCATTACGCGCTCAATCGCCGATCAGGCACGCACAATTCGTATCCCGGTTCACATGATCGAAACGATCAACAAGCTGAATCGAATCTCGCGGCAAATGCTGCAGGAAATGGGCCGTGAACCGCTCCCGGACGAGCTTGCAGAACGCATGGAAATGCCGGAAGACAAAGTTCGCAAAGTACTGAAGATTGCGAAGGAACCGATTTCCATGGAGACGCCGATTGGCGACGACGAAGATTCGCATCTTGGCGATTTCATCGAAGACCAAACGGTGCATTCACCGGTTGATTCGGCGACGTCTGAGGGACTCAAGGAAACCACGCACTCGGTGCTTGCCGGGCTGACCCCGCGAGAGGCCAAGGTTCTTCGGATGCGTTTCGGCATTGATATGAACACCGATCACACGCTTGAGGAAGTCGGCAAACAATTCGACGTTACTCGTGAGCGTATTCGACAGATCGAAGCCAAGGCGCTGCGTAAGTTACGCCACCCGACTCGTTCGGATCAGCTTCGGAGTTTTCTCATCGAAGACTGAATTGCGGCGAAATGAGCGACAAAAAAAAGCCGGGTCTTGCCCGGCTTTTTTTATTTCCCAGCTGATTCCTTGATCAGACTATTTCCAGCGCTTTCCTGCGCTGTGTATGAAAATCCTGCTTGGCAACGAAATCGAGGAATTCCTGTTGCGGCAGCGGGTGACT
>JBLHLN010000024.1:0-14363 GCA_047620565.1 Woeseiaceae bacterium | reverse complement strand
GCTTTCGTCGGGTTGCGCGGCACCAACTGGACTTGCTGGTGCAGTTTGATGACGATCCGGAGTACTGGATAAACCCGGATTCACCGCGGGGATATTTCGCAGAATTGGTCCTGTTACAAGCTGATAATGAAGTTGGCGGTAATATTACCCGCGCACAGGTCGAGGGCGATCCGGTCCGTTACGTAGACTGGGTCCTGCCCGGCATACTCGGCATGAACATCATGTTTAGTTGTCTCTTTGGCGTTGGTTACGTTGTTGTCCGTTACAGGAAAAATGGTTTTCTAAAACGACTTCGAGCCACACCGTTGCGCTCCATTGAATTTGTAATAGCCCAGGTCGCTTCACGAATGATGCTGGTTCTGTTAATCACATCATTCGTTTATGCCGGCACCAAATTTTTCCTTGATACCCGCATGGACGGCAACTATTTGACGCTGATTATCATTCTGTTAGTCGGCGCAACCGCGCTGATTTCCATGGGTCTGATGATCGCTGCGCGCGTGACCAGCGAAGAACTGGCCGGCGGTCTTCTCAATATGGTCACCTGGCCGATGATGATGCTGTCCGGCGTCTGGTTTTCCCTTGAGGGCGCTAATGAGATCGTCAAACAAATTGCGAACGTCTTCCCCCTCACGCACATTCTCGATGCGGCGCGTGCTGTCATGCTCGATGGCGCCGGCCTGGTCGAGGTTGCACCACAATTAATTATCCTTGCGACGATGAGCGCTGTATTCCTTACATTTGGCGCATTCATTTTTCGCTGGGGCCCCCGCTAGCGATGACCTTCACTTGATGACTCCGGACCTGATCGATATCGGCGCGAATCTCACGCATGAATCGTTCACTGAGGACTTTCAGGAAGTCATACAGCGGGCGACAGATGCAGGCGTGAATCGAATCATACTCACTGGCAGCAGCGAACAAGGCAGCTGCGATGCCGCAGCGCTGGCTGAATCAGACTCGGCGCGATTTCGCGCGACCGCAGGTGTGCATCCACATCATGCGGCTGAATACTCGGATGTAGTTCATCAAACGTTGCTGGATTTGCTTGAACGAGATGCAGTCGTAGCCGTTGGCGAATGCGGACTGGACTATTTTCGCGATTTCTCGCCTCGTGAAGATCAGCGCAATGCATTTCGACGGCAGCTTGAGCTTGCGCAGGAAACGCAATTGCCGGTATTTCTCCACCAGCGCGATGCTCACGAAGATTTTCTGAGCTTGTTGCAACCGGCAATCGGAAGTGTGTCCCGGGGTGTTGCGCATTGCTTCACAGGCGCTGAAGCCGAATTGCGCGCCTACCTCGAACTGGACTTGTATATCGGCGTTACCGGCTGGATCTGCGACGAACGGCGTGGTGCGCACCTTAAGGAAATTATCGGCCTGATCCCGGCAGACCGTCTGCTGATTGAAACAGACGCGCCCTATTTGATGCCACGCACATTGCGACCGAAACCGAAATCGCGGCGAAACGAGCCCGCACACCTGCGAGAAGTCTTGCGCGTGATTGCCACCGTGCTGGAACGATCAGAGTTAGAAATCGCTGCCGAAACGACGGCAAATGCCGAGCGGTTTTTTTCCCTTTGACTGACTTATTTTGGAATCAGGGCAACAACGCGAACCGGGCCGCCTGAACCGCCGCCAATTTTCATTGGCAATGCCATCACGATGGCACCGGTAGCAGGCAGTTCATCAAGGTTAGTCAGGTTTTCCAGGTTCGTGACACCCTGTTCTGCGGCGATGCGGTGTGCCATGAAATCCTGCGAGGGACCGTAGTCGATTGATGCCGTGTCGATTCCGAGTATAGACACGTCGCGAGATTCGGCCAGCAATCGGGTCGCTTCAGCGCCGTAACCCGGAAAGTGCAGATGGCTTGCATCGTTCGGCGTGTCATCTCCCAGGTAACCCATAGCATCCGGCCAAAAACGGCTCCAACCGGTTCTCAACAGGACGATGGTGCCTGGTGCTATCTTTCCGTGTCGTGCTTCGAATGCAATGACATCCTCAGCCATGAGCCTGTAATTACGGTCTGCCGCCGTCTTTTCTCTGATGTCGATGATGACTGCAGCACCAACAAGATTTTCCAGAGGAATCTGGTCTGTGGCAAAACCATCCTCCGCAAAGTGCAGCGGTGCATCGAGGTGAGTGCCGCCATGTTCGGGCGTACATACCGAATACGCCGAATAGAAATACCCGGCATCGTTAGTACCGAAATTCAGTTCGGTTTTCTCAAACGCTGATGGCGAAGTTGGCCAGTACAGCGTGTCCTCACTGTAAGTATGGCTCAGGTCGACAAGACGGTAATCGTCTATCTCGAGTGCAATCGCCGGCGCGCGCAAAGCAAGCAACAACACTACAAAGAATTTTGGATAACGCATCAGGCACCTCCGGAAAATTATTATTGGTAGTAAAGCGCCCTGCCGTTCGCTTCATTTGCTGGGTTTTCGCCTGCCCTTCCCTTGTGCCTTTTTCTTTTGCCGCATTGCATCTTCTGCCTTGCGCTTGATCAATTCCCAATGCGGTTTAAAGGCTTCGATTTTTACGACCGCCGCCGCTTTGTCCTTTTCGCCAAACGATGAAATTAGTTCATCAAGACTGCAGACCAGGTCCGGCACCCCTTTGGTGAAGGTCGCTCCATCGAGAAAAACGATCCTACCCTCGACAGGGACTTGCCGCACAATTTGCCGAACTGCTGCGATTCGGTCATGCAGAGCAGGCTGAGGGTTATTGAAAGTAAAGCGATGATTGTCACTGATAACTGTCCAGTCCTGCATCTTGTCGCTGCCGAATACAGCGCCCTGCACATTCTTGGCGTCGATGATCAAGAGCCCCTGTGCAGTCAGGACCAGGAAGTCAATCTGGATTTCACCTTCATCTACATTCGGAATGACGAGTTTCTCAATACGGTCAAAGGCGATATCGTCGAGAATTGCAGATAGCGAGCGGTCCTTGCCCTTGCGATTGCGCAGCACAAGCCACGCGACAAGGACGGCGACAAGCAGCAGTGGTAGCAGGTAGACGCCAGTCAGCTCTGCTGGCAGGATTTCGCTCATCGTCCGTTGATCCGTAGTCTCAGTTTTTGCGCGAGGTAGTCAACCCGGAACATGAGCGTATGGCGCGACTGTGTGGAATGCAAGATGTGCGCGCGAAGCTGGTCAGGCGGCAAATTTTTCAAATAATGCGTCATTCAGGGCATTCGCCTCAGGTTTTATTCGAACAAAGCGGCGTGGCTGTTGCAAAATTCGCTCAAGATCCGCAGGTAGCGGCACTTTCTCGCCAATGATGGGCTCAACAATTTGTTCGAATTTGGCGGGATGTGCCGTCGCAACAGCGATCCAGTCCGTCGCCCTCCTGACTTCCTCGCTCATTGTGCGCCAGACGTGGGTCGCTGTCGCAGTATGCGGGCAAGTGACGATGTTGAATTCGTTTTTGTTCAGACGAATTTGCTGCTGAATTTCCAGGTCACTTACCGGGATAGCGCTTACTTGCTGAGCTATGTCCCAAGCGTCTCCGTGCAGTGAGCGAAGACGCTCCATATTACTCGGGTTGCCGACATCCATAGCAGAAGCCAACGTGGCAATACTGTGCCGCGGAGCCCACTCACCGCCGTCAAGAAACTCGGCGATTACGCGATTTTCGTTCGTCGCGAACAAAATCGGTCCAACGGGCAAGCCAATATCCCGCGCTATGACGCACGCAAGACCATTTCCAAGGTTGCCGGTTGGGATGATGAAGCCCGGTTTTCTGCCGGTCTTCTGAAAATGTTGCGTACTCGCATGCGCGTAGTAGACACTTTGCGGCAGCAGCCTGCCAATATTGATGCTGTTGGCTGAACTGAAACGGTATCGGGTACTCAGTTCCTCGTCGGCAAGAGCGCCTTTAACCAGCGCCTGACAATCATCAAAGGTACCGTCAACTGCCAGCGACAATACATTGTCGCCCCAGCAGGTTAGCTGATGGGCCTGCCGCTCAGAAACCTTGCCATCCGGATACAGGACTACCACGCGCATCCCGACCCGGTTGTTAAAGGCTGCAGCAACCGCACCACCGGTATCGCCGGAAGTCGCCACCAGTATTGTCAGGGGATTCCCGGCATCGCCCTGTAGACGACCAAGACAAGCCGCAAGGAACCCGGCACCAATGTCCTTAAACGCCGCAGTCGGTCCATGATAAAGCTGCAGGAGATCAAGACGGAATTTCTCGTCTTGCAGCGATGTGACCGGAACCGCGAAGTGAAATGTTTCCGCAACAATCTCCTCAAGGTCTTGCGCGAGAGATGAGTCAGCAAAAAAGGGCCGCAGGAATTGTGTGGCCGTTTCCTGAAGGCTGCGATTATTAGCGAAATCATCCGCGCTCATCTGCGGCATCGCTTGCGGCAGAAACAATCCTCCGTCGGCGGCTATGCCCTGTACGAGGGCCTCGTCGAGTGACGCGGTTTGTCCGCCCCTCGTACTGACAAATCTCACTACGCTTCTTCCACGCAGGCGCCAGCCGTTTCCACAGGACTCACCCAGGATTGACATTCATAGCCCATCTTGCGGCAGGCCTGTTCCATTGCGGTAGTAACATTTGCGGCGTCAGCGTCCCTGGTCAGGGCGAAAATGCTCGGCCCACTGCCTGACAATGAGCAACCCAGCGCGCCGGCCTGAAATGCCGCTTCTTTTGCCGCTGCCAAACATGGCACTGAGGCAGCTCGTTGCGGCTCAATAATGATATCCCGCAGAGATCGACCTATCAGGTCAATATCATTTGCAGCGCAAGCAGCCAGGAAGGTCGCAAGGTAACCTTGCTGCATTAACCATTGATCCATCGTGTAGCCACGCGCAAGCCCGTTGCGTGAATCCGCGGTATTCACCTGTAAATCCGGATGCACCAAAACGCTGCTGACACCCTGTGGCACTGCAATGCGCAGCGTCTGTGGTAATAGCTCAGCGGGGCACAGAATCAATCCGCCCAATAAACTTGGCGCAACGTTGTCAGCATGCAAGCCGCCACTGGCAAATTTCTCTCCTTCCAACGCGTAGCGTAGTAACGACGCATTCTCCAGCGGCGTATCCAGCAATGCATTAGTCGCAACGACGCCGGCGACGGCCGATGCTGCAGAACTGCCCATGCCAGATTGCAGCGGGATGCCCTTGTGAACAATCATCTCGATGCCACCATCATCGCCATGCTCAGCCCACAGTGCCGCTGCAGCTATGGATGCAGTATTGGTGGTGGCGTCCGTATCCAGGAAAGGGTGAATCTCTCCATCAATGCCGCGCACCTCAAGAATATTTACGCCCTGCGCATTCGTTTTTCGGACCGAGACACGATCGCCCGGTCCCGCGATCGCCAGGCCCAGCATGTCATAACCGACCGCCAGGTTCCCGATGGATGCCGGTGCAAATGCAGTCACAAAATCTGTATCAGTCATAACTGTGTGCCGTCGCCAAGATGATTTGCAAGTTTAAGCAGGTCGCCAAACACGCCACCAGCCGTTACGCCCGGTCCTGCTCCGGGCCCCTGGATCACCAACGGATTTTCCGAGTATCGATCCGTAACGAACTGAACGATATTGTCGGTCAGGTTTATTTGACTGAATGGCATATCGCCGTCAACCTTTTCTAAACCCACTGATGCCTCGCCTTTGTCATTGAGCTTCGCCACATAGCGAAGAGTCTTACCTTCTCCGCTGGCCTCTTTGTACAACGCCAGGATTTTATCGTCGTAACGTGAAAGACCCGCCAGAAAGTCATCGATCGAAAGCCCGCGTAATTCCTCGGCAACCAGGTTTTGCACCGGAAAATCGCCGATTTCAATTTGCTGGCCTATTTCTCTGGCAAGGATGGTGAGCTTTCTGGCGACATCCATTCCTGACAGATCGTCTCGAGGGTCGGGTTCTGTATAACCATTTTTCCTGGCTTCACTAACGATGGCAGAAAATGGTCGACTGCCATCGTAGACATTGAACAAATAGGCGAGGGTTCCGGAAAAAATACCCTCTATAGAACGAATTCTGTCGCCGGTATCAATCAGGTCTTTTATCGTGCCGATAACGGGCAACGCCGCACCCACCGTTGTCTCATAAAAGTAGTGACTGTTGCCCCTGCGCCCGGCTTCCCGCAAAGCATCGTAATATGCCTGGTCGCCACTGAATGCCTTCTTGTTTGGCGTCACAACATGTATTCCGCGTTCAAGCCAGCCCGCGTAAAGATTGGCAATACTTTCATTTGCACTACAGTCGACGATGACTGCGTGCGGAAGGTGATCGCCATTGACGTGTTTTTCAAACTCTTCGATATCTACGGCCAAATCGGCATTGGCTACTGTTTCGCGCCAGTTATCGAGATCAATACGGCGCTCGCCGAACGCCATGGTTTTTGACCGGGCGATAGCCCGCACACGCAAATCCAGGTTGAACTGCGACTTGAGCCGCTCTGCCTGGCTATGAATCTGGTCAAGCAAAGTCCCGCCAACCGTTCCCGGCCCGATCAGGCCGATAGACAATGTCTTGGCAGACAAATAGAAACTTGAATGCACTGCGCGCAATGCTCGTGTGACGTCCGCCGAATCCATGACTGCCGAAATATTGCGCTCGGACGAACCCTGTGCGATGGCTCGAATATTGATTCCGGCACGACCGAGGTTGCCGAAGAATCTGGCCGCAATTCCCGGTGATCCCGCCATGCCGTCTCCCACTACTGCAACAATGCTTTGCTCAGCCGTTACTTCTACAGACTGAATTTGCCCGCTCTGCAGTTCATCGGTGAAGGCTTCGCTTATGACGCGGGTTGCGCGTTCCGCGAGTTCCGCAGGTACAGCAATACAAATAGAGTGCTCCGAACTCGCCTGTGAAATGAGTGGTACAGAAACACCGGCATTTTTCAGGGCGCGAAAAAGTCTGTCTGCAGTGCCGGGAACGCCAATCATGCCGGCGCCTTCAAGGTTTATAAGCGCCATTTCGCCAATTGCAGTTATACCTTTGATTTTTTCGTCCGGACTGGTCTCACAACTAATTCGGCTGCCGGAATGCTGCGGCGCAAAAGTATTGCGAATAATTATTGGGATGTTTTTCTCGATGGCCGGGCCAAGTGTCTGCGGGTGAATTACCTTGGCGCCAAAATACGCAAGCTCCATCGCTTCGTTGTAGGAGAGGCTGTTGATGATCTGTGCCTCCGGAACCCGGTTTGGATCGGCACTCATGACACCATCGACATCTGTCCAGATGCTAACTTCATCAGCGTCTGTTAACGACGCGAAAATTGCCGCGGAAAAATCACTGCCGTTGCGGCCGAGTGTCGTTTGCAGTTTTTCTTCGTCGGAGGCAATAAACCCGGTAATCACAACAATCCCGGAAAACTCAGGGTCAAGTTCCCGCGCCAGTTGTACGCGAGACATATCCCATTGCACCGCAGGACCCAGATCGCCATGGCGAACCGTAATGACCTTCCGTGCATCCAGCCATCTACCACCACGAGTGGGACCCAATCTTTGTGCAAGATGTGCAGCCAGCAGTCGCGCGGACCAAATCTCGCCAAAGCCGGCGACTATGTCGCGACTTCTTTGCGGAGCTGATTTTACCAGTGCGATATCTTTGAGCAGGCTCTCAATGTCGCTGGCGTCCTCACTCCACTCATCCAGGATCCCGACAAGACCTTCGCCCTCGACAAGTTGCTTTGCGGCCGCCGCGTAGCGCTCGCCAATGTCATGCAGCTCCGTGCCGAAGGCGCTATTGTCCCGTTCAGCCAGCACTGACAAATGCAGAAGCTTGTCTGTCATACCGCCCATGGCTGACACGACTACGCCAAGCCTGCCCTGGTCCGAATCTTCAAGAATATCCGCGACGCGCGCAAAGCACTCAGCATCCCGCAGGCTGCTGCCACCGAATTTATGAATTTTCCAGGAGTTGCCTGCCACGAAGTTCTGCTCCAGCCTGCCGCACAAAGCGGCTAATAATAGCGGCAGATCAGCTAGCCGTCTGCTGTTTTGTGGAAATCAATCAAATGCCTGATCATTGCAAATTAGCGATCCCCCGCGTCCAAAACGAACAAGACCACCCGCAGGGTGGTCTTCGTAAGTTGGTGGGGCGTGTAGGAGTCGAACCCCGCTCGGAGAGACACCAATCAAATCTCTTACTCTGCCGCCAATCGATGTAGGTTGACCCTGATATCAACAGAATCGCAGTACTCGCGGGGAAGCCTCAATGACAAACTGAGAAATCACGTCCAGCGATCCTACAGGGCAAAAAAAACCGGGCAAAAGCCCGGTCAGTATTTGGTGGGGAGACTCGGATTCGAACCGAGGACCAACGAGTTAAAAGCACGCTGCTCTACCAACTGAGCTACCTCCCCAAATTTGTTCCCATTTTTTACAAATCTCGTCCCGCGCTCGTTCCCATGTTTTTACAAGTTATTGTTTTACAAGGAGTGCTTATTTGAGAAATACAGTTCAGCCGAATGCTCTACCTCTGAGCTAACGCCCCGGGGAATTCATTTTCCGGATGGCTGAAATGCCGGCCGGCATGATACCGCACCGCCAATAAATGACAAGACGTACGGGCCCGGTCGGCAGTCAATTTTATGAGGTCCTACTGACCGTCGTCGTCCATTCGTTTCAGGCGTTGCTCGGCAAGGCGGGCGGCGGTCGTGTCCGGGTAATCCCCCTGCACGCGCGCCAAAGCACTGCGGGCAGCATCCCACCGTTCTAACTCATAATTGCTGTAGCCAATCTTGAGCAAAGCATCAGGCACTTTGCGTGACCGCGGATAGTCGCCGATAACGACCTGGAATTGTTGCAACGCATCGTCAAATTTATCAGTCACGTAGTAGGACTCAGCCAGCCAGTATTGCGCATTGTCGGCAAGCTGGCTTTCCGGAAAACTGATGAGGAATTGCTGGAATGCCAGCGCTGCGGGTTCATAACGCTGCTCTTTCAGCAATTCAAATGCGGCCTGGTAGTTATCACGATCAGACCCTCCGGGAACCGGTAGCTGACCCGGTGCCAGGGAGCCGCCGTCAAGGACATTGACGGTGCGGCTTTGCATGTTTCGCTCGATTGTTTGCATGCGATCATCGATATCTACATACAAGTCACGCTGACGGCTCGCTGTTGATTCCGCATTGTGTTGCAGCGTCTCCGTACGACCCTGCAGGTCTGCATTTTGTCGTTGCAGTTCATCAACCTGCATCGTCAGATCAATCAAGCTGCCGTTCGCCAGCACGCGCTCTATTGCGCCGAGTCTGCGATCCAGCTCATCGAGTTTAATGAGTACCGGATCTTCCTGCGGTGGGGTTACCGTGCAGCCGGCTAATGCCGTCACAATGGGCAGCACGAGCGCAATGCAAATCGTATAATTTCTCACCACTGTCGTACTCGCTAGTTCGTATACTTGATTTCAACGCGACGGTTCAGCTGGTGAGTGTCTTCGTCGCTGCCAAATGCTGCGGGACGCTCCTCGCCAAAACTCACCGTTGAAATCTGATCTGTGGCGGCGCCCTGAATCAGAAGCAATCGTCGCACTGACTGTGAGCGACGCTCGCCAAGGCCGATGTTGTATTCCCGCGAACCACGCTCATCCGTGTGCCCCTCAAGGCGCACCGACGAACGTCGGTTATTTGACAGGTTTGCCGCATGCCGGGCCAGCAAATCAGAGTATTCGGCGCGCAGATCCGACTGATCAAAGTCAAAATAGATGATCATCGTCATCTCTTCCTCGTCCTCAAAGTCGTCACCAAACTCCTCGCCCAAGCCCATACCATCTTCACCATAACCGTCTGTGTCGGCCATGCCGTCGTCGGCTGCGACGCCAGCACTGCTATCGGCATCCGGATCGGGAATATCGTTCGACGCACAGCCGGCAGCAAAAAGTGCAACCAGGCCGAGCACCAACAGTCGATGAAATTTCATGTCACTATCCTTTTAAGAGTCTTGCCCAAACCAATTATGTATTTAATACAAGCGATTACATCAAATACTTAAAGTAAAAAATAACAGAATTACAGGTCCTCAATAACGTGGAAACGGCGACCAGACCGGCTCCCTGACATCACCTTGCCCGGACGCCAGTCTTTGTCGGATCAGGCCATCTGCGGAAACCATTTCCAAAACGCCATTGCCACCCTCTCGAGTGGCATAAATCAGAGTATCGCTATTAGGCGCGAAACTGGGTGATTCGTCCTGTCGACCAGTCGACAATATCAACAAATCATCTGACTCGAGATCCAGGACTCCAATCCGGTAGTTACCACGATCAAGATGTACCAGCGCCAGTTTACTGCCATCAGGCGACAACCTGGGACGCGCATTATAACTGCCTTCGAACGTAATGCGCTCAGGCGTGCCGCCGTTTACATTAATCTTATAAATCTGCGGACCGCCGGCGCGATCGGAAGTGAAGAATATAGACTGCCCGTCTGGCGCCCAGGTACCCTCTGTATCGATGGAGCGATTGGTGGTGAGGCGCGTGACTTCGCGGGTGGCCAGATCGAGAACATTGATATCGAGATTGCCATCGAGGCCGCCGAGGGTCAGCACCAGTTTCCGCCCATCGGGCGAAAATGCAGGCGCGCCGTTAATACCTGGACGGCTGGAAACCTTGATTCGATTGCCTGTACGCAAAGTTTGTACGAAAATCGTCGAGACGTTGTCTTCAAATGATACGTATGCCAGGCGACGACTGTCTGCCGACCATGCCGGTGACATGATGGGGTTGCTGGACTCCATTATCGTGAACTCATTCTCTCCGTCAGCATCGGATACGACCAGCGTATAAAGCCTATCGGCCGACCGGCCCTGTGCCGTAACGTAGGCAACTTTGGTACCGAATACGCCTGGCACACCGGTCAGCTTCTCGTAGATCATATCGGCCGCACGGTGCGCAACGCGGCGCATTGTCCCGCGGCTGGCTGGCATTCGATAACCCACTAATTGTTCACGAGTAAAAACATCAAACGCCTGAAACTGTACGCTGTATGCATTTGCGCCAGTTTGCGTAATCTTGCCAATAACAACGGCTTCAACCCCGAGAATTGACCAGTCGTCGAAATCAATATCGACTCCTGCAACAGGCTTTTGCAGCATCTGCGTTTCTTTGATCGGCTCGAAACGACCGCTGCGGTGCAGATCGGCTGCCACGACAGCGTCAATGTCAAACGGTGCTGCACCATCCTCGCCGGTCCAGCCAAACGGGACCACAGCGACCGGGATACGTCGCCCGGCACCTCGAGTGATTTCAATATTAAGCTCTGCCAACACATCACTGGCTGGCAGCAACAGGAACAGCAGGAAAGCGGGCCCGAGGGCCAGTATTTGTCTCATATTTTGTCCGGGCGCAATTTTAATGGACCTGATTTTAATGCATCTATTGTTCAGGTCTGAATCTAATGGTCAAATTTCTGTCAAACAGGCTTCGATTGTCCGGTAACGGCAACGGCGAGGCCTTGTGTACGGCGACTTCGATGGATCGTCGCACAGCTTCATCACCGTTGCATTCAGCAATGGTGACGTCGACCACCTCGCCATTGGGAAGTTGCTGCACACGCACCACGCATTCGATTCCGGGCAATGCGCTCATTGGCTCGATCCAGTTGCGCATTATCCGGTTTTCGATAGCATATTGATATCGGGCAAGTTCGCCGGAATTCATGGCATCTATGCGCTCTGATTCCGCGGCAAGTTCCGCATCCAGCTGTCTCTGCCGTTCTGCGGTCTCGGCCTCCTTACGCAAGCGCTCATTTTCTGCGCGTTGCCTTTCGAGATCTTCCAGCCGCTTGCGCTCAGCTTCTGCCCTGCGCTTCTCAACCTCTTCCTCCTGGCGTTGCTTGCGTTCCGCTTCCTCCTGCAATCGTCGCGTTCTGTCGACCTCTTCCTGTTCCCTGATACGCTGTTGCTCTGCCTGCAAATCGGCCTGGCGTTTTTCTTCCTCCAGCCGGGCCCGATCCTCCGCAGCTGTGTCGGGTTCTGGTTCCGGTTCCGGCTCCGGCTCCAACTCGGGTTCGGGTTCGGGTTCTGGTTCCGGCTCTGGATCCCTGATGACGGCTGGTGGCTCGGCTGATTCGTTCTCAACAACCAATGTCGCCTGAATAGCCAGTGGCACGGCCGAACGAGCCGGCCTGGAAAAATCCAGGGCAAATATCAGCCCGCCAAAGACCAAAGCATGAAAAATGCCGGCCAGCAGAAACGGGATAATGTTGTAGGTGTCACGAATCAAAATGCTGTAACCATTCGCTGTGTTTATTCAGGAACCGGGTAGCTATCCAGAGGGTCAGTGATGAAGCCAATATTCTCCGCACCGCCGCGCTGCATCAGGACCATTGCACCGACAACGCTGCCGTAAGGTACTGCGCGATCTGCTTTGACCAGTATCGGCGTGTCCGGGCTACGGCTGAGCACTGCTGAAATTCGCGACACAATATCCGAACCCGAAGCGGGCTCTTCCTCGTTATCGCCAACATTGATGTAGAGATTGCCCTCGGCATCGACGCTGATAACCATTGGTGGCTGGTTGGATACATCCTCGATGGGTTCGGCACCTGCTTTCGGCAGGTCTACCTTGATGCCTTGCGTTATCAGGGGCGCTGTCACCATGAAGATGATTAGCAACACCAGCATGACGTCGATGTACGGGACCACATTGATCTCCCCGATCAGCTTGCGCTTTTGCATAGGTGAGGCCATGTCACACCGCCTTTTTTGCGGTGCGCGAGTGTCGCTGCAGGATGCTGGAGAATTCCTCCGTAAAGCCGTCGTAGCGAATTTCCAGTCGCACGACTTTGTCCGCATAGCGGTTGTAGGCAATGACTGCAGGAATGGCGGCAAAAAGACCCATCGCGGTCGCAATCAGCGCTTCCGCAATTGGACCAGCGACGACGGCAAGCGTTACTGTCTGCATATTGCCGAAGCCCATGAAGGCATTCATGATGCCCCAAACGGTACCGAACAGTCCGACATAGGGACTGGTCGAACCAATCGTTGCCAGAGTTGCCAGGCTTTGTTCGAGGCGATCGACTTCACGCATTTGCGCTACGCGCATTGCTCGCCGGCACTCGTCGACGAGCTTGTCTGCCTGGACTCCGCCTTGCTGACTGAGGCGATTAAATTCCCGAAAACCGGCCTCAAAGATGCTCGCCATCCCTGAACTGCCGCCCTTTTGTCGGGTTGCGCTGCGATACAGGGTGTTGAGGTCGCCGCCGGACCAAAAGCTAGCTTCGAAATCGTCTGATGCTGACTTGGTCCGCCGGATCAGGCTTCGCTTGGTAAAAATAATATTCCAGGAGCCGAACGATGCTGCAAGCAAAAGGAGCAATACGATTTGTACCGCAAAACTTGCATCCAGTACCAGCCTGATAACCGACATGTCAGTCGTCATGATTTTGTGTCCTCAAAAAATGATGCCGGTACGCGGACCGGTTTGAGTGTGTCTGCATTCAAAAATGCTGCTTTGGTCGTGCCCTGGCAAAGTAATTCACCGTCCAGGCCATTACGAAAAATCTTTTGTTCGATCAGAAAGCTTGCGCGTGTCAGGCGTTCGAGCCTGGCGGTTACCTGCAATTCATCATTGAATTTCGCCGGAACCAGAAACTCGGCATGTGTGTCAACAACCACGAAAAATCGCCGCTCCTTGTTTAACAGTACATCCTGTTCGACACCAAGCGAGCGTAACCATTCCGTTCGCGCACGCTCCATAAACTTGAAGTAATTGGCAAAATATACGAGGCCCTGCGCGTCCGAGTCCTCATAATAGACGCGCACAGGCCAAGCAAATGGCTGTGATGTATGTTTGTCGCTCAAGTCCTGTTGCCCAATCGTAGTACTTGTTTAAACGCTAAATATTCAGGAACTGTCGAAGAGTGGCAATTCCGGCGTAGCATCCCTGGCAGGCGGCGTCAGGCCAAAGTGCAGATAAGCGTTGCTCGTCGCCACCCGGCCTCGCGCTGTCCGCATCATATAACCTTGCTGGATCAGGTATGGCTCGATCACGTCCTCAATCGTGCCTCTTTCCTCAGCCACGGCCGCGGCAAGTGATTCGATGCCAACGGGTCCGCCGTCAAACTTTTCAATTATCGTCTGCAAGACGCGTCGATCCATGGCGTCAAACCCGTTCGGATCGACTTCCAGCATATCCATGGCATTTACAGCAACTTCGTCCGTCACCTTGCCGTCCGCTTGCACTTCGGCGAAGTCGCGTACGCGTCGCAGCAGGCGATTCACTATTCTTGGCGTACCCCTGGCGCGTCCGGCGATCTGCCCTGCGCCTGCTTCATCAATTGGCAAATTCAGAATTGCGGCGGACCTGTTGACGATAGCCTGTAACTCATCGGTGGAATAAAATTCGAGCCTTTGCACAATGCCGAAGCGATCTCTGAGTGGCGACGTCAGCAACCCGG
>JBLHLN010000023.1:0-14378 GCA_047620565.1 Woeseiaceae bacterium | reverse complement strand
GCCGCTCCCACGAGTTTTGCGTTAATTTCGTGGGAGCGGCTTCCAGCCGCGATTCATTCGTTCAAAATAGAATTGTGGGAGCGGCTGTCTAAACTAATGTGCTGTGTTGCGGAATTGAGTTGTGCACAAAATTAAAGACGCCGCGATCAATCAGGCGTAATTACCTACCAAAGCGCACTCGACTTCTTTGCTCTCTTGTCTCGCAACAACCGGCGCTTCATTCTCTGATGTAAACTCTGACGTTTCTTGTCGATACGATCTCGCCGCACCGCGCTGTCATTTTTCGCGCGATGTTTCTTGTCGTAATCACTGCGGTATTGGCAAAAGTCTTCATACGCTTCGCGAACATGCTGCAACTCGCGAACTGTTAATTCGATCATGATGACATCGTCAAGAAATCCAATGACAGGAATATGATCGGGAACAATGTCTTCGGGATCACCGAAATATACGAACGTCGCGAGCAACGTTTCACGTTCGTTTACTGGCAGTGCCCACTCCTCATCGCGCAACATACGAATCAGGGATTCAAGTTGCGGAATTCGCTTCTCGACAAAATCCGGCAGCGGCTGTTCGCTCTTGATCTCTTCAAGTACCTGACCAATAGCATCGACAATATCCGCTTCATCGGCATGACGCACAGCCTCACGAGATTTCTTCAGTGCCTTGCGAAAAAATTTGAGGTCGCGATCGCTGAGATCTATCGAAAATCTCATTCCCATGAATGTGGTCCGGCGGAGAACAGGGATGCAAGGCTACCCGGCGGAGTCAGCCCGGTCAACGACGGCACTACTGTGAATTTGAGCCTGCAAACGTTGCGAATATGGGATAATAAGCGGCTGTAAACAGGAACTCTCAATGCAAACAACCCTGATTATCGGTAATAAGAATTACTCGAGCTGGTCGCTCCGGGCGTGGTTCCTGTTGTCTGAGACAGGCATCGAGTTTGTGGAGCAACGTATCGCGCTGGATGTTGATACGACGCCGGAAGAGATGGCCAGGTACACGCCCACAGGCACGGTGCCGGTCCTGATTGCGGGCGATGAGGTCATCTGGGATTCGCTGGCCATAGCGGAGACGGTTGCTGAGCGTTGGCCGGAGCGTAATTTCTGGCCTGAAAGCGCCGCGGCAAAGGCCCATGCACGCTGCGTAAGTGCCGAAATGCATTCAGGTTTTCTGGCGTTGCGTGAAGCAATGCCTATGAATTGTCGCGCAATGGGGCGTAAAGTACCCCTGCCAGACCCTTTGACTGCTGACATTGATCGAATTTTTGAGATCTGGTCTGATTGTTACCATCGCTATGGCTCGGACGGTGACTGGTTGTTTGGCAGGTTCAGTATTGCCGATGCGATGTTTGCGCCGGTGGTACTGCGATTCCGCACTTACGGAATCAATTTGCCGGATTCGGCGAGCCATTATCCGCGCCGTCTCCTTGAAAGTGAGTCGATACAGAATTGGCTGGCTGCTGCGGAATCGGAAATTGAAGTGATCAGGACTGATGAGAAGGGACAATGAATTTTAGAACGCACCTATTGGTGCTAGCGGCGGTTGTTGTGCCGGGCATCGCATCGGCGGAAGTCTATGAAATGCCGCCACCGGGCAATGATGTCGTTGGTGCAATTACCGTCGTGCAATCACGTGAGGATGAAACCCTGCTTGAAATTGCGCGACGTCACGGTCTTGGTTACGAAGATATTGTTTCTGCAAATCCGGATGTCGACACCTGGTTACCGGGTGAGGGCACGGATGTCGTATTGCCAACCCGGTTTGTGCTACCGCCCGGACGGCGTAAGGGCTTAATTCTGAACCTGGCTGAATACCGGATGTATTATTTTCCGGAAGTGAAAGACGGCGAAAAACCTATAGTAATGACCTTCCCGATGAGCATCGGGCGTATGGATTGGGAAACACCGCTCGGTCGTACCTCAGTAATTGCCAAAGTCACAAATCCCAGCTGGTATCCACCGGAATCGATTCGTGCTGAACACGCGGCTGACGGTGATCCGTTGCCGAGAATCGTACCCCCTGGTCCACAGAATCCACTTGGCGATCACGCGATGCGCCTGGGCCTTCCGGGTTACCTGATCCATGGCACCAATCGCCCGGCAGGCGTTGGTATGCGGGTTACGCATGGCTGTATACGCATGTTCCCGGAAGACATTGGATTTTTCTTTGGCCAGGTGCCGCTGAATACGCCGGTACGCATAATCAATGAGCCGGTCAAAATTGGCTGGGATGCGGACAAGCTGCTCGTCGAGGTGCATGAGACCCTGGAGTTTTCACCAATGCCTCCCGCCGATGTTGAGGGTGAGGCAGATGTTGAAGTGGACGCGGAAGTTGTGACGCCGCCGCCAGTTCGGGATGCCATGACCGCACTGACAGAACAGTATGTACTTGCGACCAGTTCGCAGGCGGCTGAACTGGATTGGGATATTGCGGAAGTCTTGCTCGAGCGAGCTGACGGTATTCCGGTAATTGCAGGGCGCAAAATAAAAGACGCCGCGACAAGCGCGGCGTCAGAATAAGCCTTTAGTAGTCTACTGCTACTTAGACATTCCTCGCTGGAACATGCGCTCCAGGCGATCTCGGTTTGCATCACAGCAAGCCTGAGCTTCAGTAGCTGCTGACAGTGCCTGATCGGCAGTGCTTTGAGCACTTGCAGCGGACTGTGCTGCGCTATCTGCTGCTGCGCGAGCGGCTTCAGCAGCTGATTTAGCTGCGGCGGCATCTCTTGCTGCATTGTCTGCAGTAGCTTGTGCTTCGTTAACTTGAGCCGTTGTGGCGCAACCAGAGGCTACGCCGAGAACGAGCACAATGGCGCTCACTTTCAGTACTTTCTTAATCATCATCCAAAGTTCCTCTGTAGGGATATAAACTGCAGGCGCATTATTTCCTAAAGTTCCTTCAGCTTCAATGAAAATCACTGTTTTTCTTAGGGTTTGTCGCTGTTCCGAGACATGACTTCTTTTTTTATGCGGCGTTTAAGCAAACGATAACGCCGCCTTTTCGAAGCCCGAATTAAAGATCAATCCGCACTCTTAAGATATTTATTTTTCTCACAGGCAGATTGGGCTGGTATGCAGTGAACGAAACTGCAAGCGATTGACGCAAGGCGACAACTGTATATAATGCCACTACTGTCTATTTATACAGGTATGTTCAGATGCGCCAACTGACCCCCCGGCAAAATGAAATTCTTCATTTAATTCAAGAATTTATAAATGATTACGGCATGCCTCCGACACGTGCCGAGATCGCAAAAGAGCTTGGTTTCAAGTCTGCCAATGCAGCCGAGGAACACCTCAGGGCTTTGCAAAAAAAGGGTGTGCTGGAGTTATTGCCAGGCGCTTCGCGTGGCATTCAGCTCAAGGATTCCCTGCGTGATCAGCTCGGTTTGCCGCTGGTCGGCAGAGTGGCTGCCGGCAGTCCCATCCTTGCCGAAGAACATATCGAGACGCATTACAAAATTGATAAGGCGCTTTTCAATCCCAAACCACACTACCTGTTGCGTGTTGAGGGCATGAGTATGAAGAATGCCGGTATTCTCGATGGAGACCTGGTTGCCGTACACCGAACTCCTGAAGTCCGCAGCCGGCAGATTGTTGTTGCCCGGGTAGACGACGAGGTCACTGTTAAACGCTATCGGCAGGATGGTTCAGTCGTCTGGTTGTTGCCGGAAAATGAAGATTTTGAACCCATCAAGGTGAACCTGAAAGAGCAGTCAATGGTGATCGAGGGTGTCGTTGTCGGCGTCATTCGCGATGGATTACCACTCCATTAGGCACCCGGGGATTGCTGCCTGGTGAATGATGCGCTCGAAAAACTGCTTAAGAACCCGCGAGTCTGGCGGGGGCAGGCCCGGGCGGACAGTCCGGACAGCCGTGAAGGCCTTGCCAGTGGCTATCCCAGGCTTGATCAATGCCTGCCGGGTGGCGGCTGGCCACAACATGCCCTGACTGAAATTCTGCTCGAATATTATGGCACCGGGGAATTAAAGCTCCTTATGCCGGCACTGGCACGTTTGAGTCAGCCGCAAAATGAAGACAATGATAAGTCTGGCTGGATCGCCTGGATCGCCCCCCCCTTCGAACCTTATCCACCTGCTTTACTGCAATGGGGCGTCAATCTTTCGCGGGTACTGATTGTGCGTCCCCGGCAGACGACAGAGATTTTATGGGCGGCTGAGCAAGCACTTGTCTCGGGTAATTGTGCGGCGGTTCTGCTGTGGTCAGATGCATTTGATGACACCGCCAGCCGGCGTTTACAGCTTGCTGCGGAAAAAGGGCAAAGCTGGGCCATTGCCTTTCGTTCCCTGAAAGCGCTGACACAACCCTCTGCTGCAGCGTTGCGTATCAGGCTGGAGACAGGTGTGCAGGGTACAAATCTGAATGTTTTGAAAAACCGCGGCGGCAGGCCTGTTGTGGTCCGTGATTACGCGAGGTCGCTCCCACATCCATACGTTGACAGGTATTCATAGGTGCCTGTGGTATGCCTGTACCGAATAAACCGCCTGCGACGTTGCAGGAAGCCACTCCAGCTTCCTCTATAGAAAGCGGGCAAGCTAAGCAACATGTAACCACTCCGATCCCCTTTGTAGAAAACGAGCAGGCTAAGCAACAGCCAGCCACTCCGATCCCCTCCGTAGAAACCGGGCAAGACCAGGCAGCCCCGGAACAGCGCTCGCTGCTCTTTACACAACGAGAAGATACAGCACCCCGAAAGGTTGTTCGCGCCAGTCAATTATGGCTTGGCATTTACCTGCCGGCACTGCCACTGGAAGTGCTGCAGCGCACCTCGCAACCGTCTGCTGTATTCGAAGATCAGCAAGGTATCCGTAAGGTTATGCTGGCGAATGCGCAGGCAGGCGCATTGGGTATCGGGCCTGGTTTATCTGTCAACGCTGCGTTGGCGCTTGTGCCAACACTGTTGCTTGAGGAACGAAACCCACAGCGGGAAATGCAGGTTTTGCAGGAACTGGCTGCGTGGACAGAAAAATTTACTGCTTTCGTCTGTATTTCTACACCTTCTATATTGCTCCTCGAACTCGCCGGCAGCCTGAAATTGTTTGGTGGCCTGAAAGCGTTGCGACAACGCATCGATGCAGGCCTGCAGAGCCAGGGGTTTAATCCAGGCATTGCTATTGCACCCACACCGCTTGCGGCCACCTGGTTTGCCAGGGCTGGCGTTAAGGTATGTATTCAGGATCCGGCAAACCTGGCCGGAAAACTCGCTTCGCTGCCATTAGCCTGTCTCCACTGGCCGGATGCTGTGCATGCTTCTTTAAGAGGCATGGGCGTTTCCTGTATTGGCGAGTGTTTACGATTGCCGCGGCAGGGTTTTGCGAAACGGTTTGGTGCCTGTCGCTTGCTGGAACTCGACAGGGCGTTGGGGAGATTGCCGGATCCCCGTGTGAGCTATCGGGCGCCTGAGCGTTTTTCAGCAGACTACGAATTTAGTGAAGAGCAGCATGCTAGTGACCTGCTGTTGAATGCTTGCGAGACACTGCTTGAAAAACTGGAGAGGTTTTTATTGACCCGGCAAGTAGCAGTGCAACATATCCAGTTCAGTTTTTTTCACCTGCGGAGCCCGGCAACAGATCTCGCCCTGGGTTGCGTACAGGCAGACCGGGCAGTCGAGCATTGGTTGCAATTGCTTAAGTTGAAGTTTGAACGCCTGGATTTTGGTGAGCCGGTTATCGCCATTCAGTTATGTGGCGGGAAAAGCGAAACATTTGCTGCAAAAACAGGTGCGTTGCCTTTCAGTAAACGGGCGAGGCGACAACACAACGCTCCGATCACGCATCTTGCCGAACGCCTGAGTGCGCGCATTGGGGATGCATCAGTACATGGCGTCATGACGATCGCTGAACATCGTCCACAATATGCATGGCAGCATCGCGATGCAGTTGATGAGGTGCCCCATTGTGCAGTCGTGCCTGCTTGCCAGGACCATCAGCCGGACGATTTTGTGCATGGGATGCAACGCAATAACAGCCTCATGTTACGCAGGCCATTGTGGATGCTGCAGGAACCCCGGCTGCTTGCGACGGAAAACGGTCTTCCTGTTTGTGAAGGTGCCCTGCAATTACTCGATGGTCCGGAACGCCTTGAAACCGGTTGGTGGGATGATGATGGCATTGCCAGGGATTATTTTATTGCGCGCAATCCGCAAGGCGTGCACTTCTGGGTTTACCGGAATCGCAGCGGCAAGCGTGATAAGGAAGGATGGTATTTGCATGGAATGTTCGGATGACGGCTTATGCTGAGCTTCATCTCCTCAGCAACTTCACTTTTTTAAAAGGCGCATCGCATCCGGCAGAACTTGTAGAAACGGCTGCGAAGCTTGGTTATGCAGCGCTCGCTATTACTGATGAATGCTCTGTCTCAGGCATCGTTCGCGCACATGTCGCAGCAAAAGAATACGGCCTTGAGAAACTAATCATTGGCGCGGAATTCAGGCTCGAAAGTCGTCTCAAAATGGTACTGCTGGCCAGAAATCGCTCGGGTTACGCACAGCTGTGCGAACTAATCAGTAACGGCAGGCGCGCAGCCGACAAGGGCAGTTACAAACTGACGCCGGACGATTTTAGTAGTGGTTTACCAGACTGTTTCGCTATATGGATTCCCGGTGATCGCCTCCTGCTGGGCACAGAAGATGCCTGGATACTTGATGTTTTTCGTGGGCGCCTGTGGATTGCGGTGGAACTATTGGCAGATGGTTTGCAACGTCAGCGATTAACGAGATTGCAACACTTAGGTCAGGCACTCGATTTACCGCTTGTGGCGAGTGGTGATGTACACATGCATTGTCGCGAACGCCGGGCATTACAGGATACGGTCACCTCAATACGTGAGGGTCTGACGCTTGATCGGGCTGGCTTCGCCCTGTATCCCAATGGTGAACGTTATCTCCGTTGCCTGAAAACGATCGAGAAAATTTACCCGGCAGAACTCCTGCAGGAAACGGTGCGCATTGCCGATGGCATTCAGTTTTCACTGGATGAGTTACGTTATGAGTATCCCGACGAGTTGGTACCGGACGGTGAATCTCCATCAAGTTACTTGCGGAAGCTCAGCGAAGAGGGCATGCGAAAGCGCTGGCCGGATAATGTGCCGCAAAAAGTCGTCGAGCTGGTCGAACACGAACTTGAATTGATACGTGAACTTGAATACGAACCTTTTTTTCTGACGGTTTATGACATTGTCACCTTTGCACGGAGTCAGGATATTCTTTGCCAGGGACGAGGCTCGGCAGCAAATTCCGCGGTCTGTTTTTGCCTCGGCATTACCGAGGTCGACCCGGAACGCATGGCAACCCTGGTGGAACGATTCATCTCCAAAGAACGCAATGAGCCGCCGGATATTGATGTCGATTTCGAACACGAACGTCGTGAAGAAGTCATTCAGTATATCTACCGAAAATATGGTCGGGAAAGGGCCGCGCTTGCGGCCACTGTGGTCACCTATCGTCCACGCAGTGCGTTGCGTGATGTTGGTAAAGCACTTGGCTTAAGTGGCCTGCAGGTCGACAAGCTCGCGAAATCGATGCAGTGGTGGGATGGCGGAGAAGTTGACGACAGTCGCGTTCTGGAAGCAGGGCTGGATCCTGAAAGTCCGGTGATCAGACGGATGTTGTACCTGGTGAGGCAACTCATGGGTTTTCCGCGTCACCTGTCGCAGCATGTTGGTGGCTTCGTCATTTCCAATGGGCCGTTATCGGAGCTGGTGCCGGTGGAGAACGCAACAATGTCAGACCGCACGGTGATTCAGTGGGAAAAGAATGATCTCGAAGATCTCGGTTTGCTCAAGGTAGACGTGCTGGGTTTGGGTATGTTGACGGCGCTTCGCCGGAGTTTCGAGTTGATTAAGGGATTCGACGGGCGGGAATATACGCTCGCGACGGTGCCGGCTGAAGATCCGCTCGTATACGACATGATTTGTGACGGTGACACGATGGGTGTTTTCCAGATCGAGTCACGCGCACAGATGGCGATGTTGCCGCGATTAAAACCGCGTTGTTATTACGACCTCGTTATTGAGGTAGCCATTATTCGACCGGGGCCGATACAAGGTGACATGGTGCATCCGTATTTACGTCGACGAAATGGTGAGGAGACCGTCGAATATCCCAGTGAGGAGGTCAGGGATGTGCTGCAACGGACGCTCGGCGTGCCGATCTTCCAGGAGCAGGTTATGCAGCTGGCTGTAGTCGCTGCCGGTTTTACCCCGGGGGAAGCAGATCGCCTGCGTCGTGCCATGGCGGCGTGGAAACGTCGTGGCGGACTGGGTCCGTTTGAGGAAAAACTGATTTGCGGCATGCGTGCACGCGGTTATGAGGAAGACTTCGCGCGACAGATATTCAGGCAAATCCTGGGCTTTGGTGAATACGGTTTTCCCGAGTCGCATTCGGCGAGTTTTGCTTTGCTTGTTTATGTGTCCTGCTGGCTCAAATGTCATGAACCGGCTGTGTTCACCTGCGCCTTGCTCAACAGCCAGCCCATGGGTTTTTATTCAGCTTCGCAGCTAACTCAGGATGCGCGACGGCATGGGGTGGAAGTGCGCCCCGTCGATGTGAACCGGAGTGACTGGGATTCGAACCTGGAACGGGACAGGAACGGTCGTGCGGCTTTGCGGCTGGGCTTACGGCAAATTAAAGGCTTGTCCGAAGTAGCAGGCGAGACTATTGCTGCGCGGCGAAAAGAGGCCTGTTTCGACAGCATCCAGCAGTTGCTGGAACGAACCGCCATTAATCGTCGGGAACTAGGTTCACTGGCGGCGTCCGGTGCATTGAAAGCGCTGGCAGGACACCGACACAAGGTTCGCTGGAATGTCGCTGGTGTCGAGGAGCCAACGCCACTTTTTCCGTCAATGGATCGCTTCGAGGCGACGCCTATGTTGAGAAAACCGACAGAAGGGCAGGACCTTGTCGCGGATTACCAGAGCCTGGGGATGACCCTGGGTCGTCATCCGCTGGCATTGCTTCGTCAGCATCTCGACAGTTATCGCTATGTTGCCGCGGGTCATCTGAAGGAAATATCGTCAGGGCAACCTATCGGTATTGCGGGGCTGGTCATTACCAAGCAACGACCCGGTACGGCCAGTGGTGTCACCTTTATAACGCTTGAAGATGAAACCGGCTGCAGCAACCTGATCGTATGGAAAAAGATTGCCGACGAACAACGGGATGTGCTGCTAAATGCGCGTTTAATGGGCGTGCGTGGGGAATTACAAAAAGAAGGCAAGGTCATTCACATTATCGTGCACAGGATGTTTGATCACAGCGAACTGTTAGGAGAGCTGACCGTAAAATCGAGAAACTTCAGGTAGGACCACCGGAAGAGGAAATTCTATGAATGAATACGGCCGGAGTCACCCGGCCGTATGCATAATTCTCTAGTTGCCGCCGGCCGGCGACTGGTGCGTGTGGGCAATTCCCCACTTGCCACCTTCCTTGACCAGAACCAAAGTTACCCACACTGGCTGGCCCGGTGGGTTCGCTGGCTGGTTATGCGGGATTGTCTGGAATGCGCGGACGAAACTCGCAACTGCGACATTTCCGTAGACACGAATAACCGGCACCTCAAGGACGGAAAACCACTTCGTCTTTCCGCCGTTGACTGCCTCGTTAGCCGCACGAACAGCCATCTGCATGGCCATGTTTTTTGCCTCATCTGTTTGGCGCATGCCACCGGTGATATATACCCGGTCCGATCTCATCAATTTCGCCTGACTTGAAAGGTCACCCTCCGAATCGCCGTATTGTTTGACCAAGGCCAGAACATCGTCGGCGTCGTCGGCAAAGGCGATCGGTGCTAAGACCAGTCCTGCCAGGACAGCAATCAATGTGGTGAGGTGGCTACCTCGCTTAAAATTCATCATGTTTACTACCCCTTATTATTCTGTTTATGTATAAGGCCAAAAGACAATCCTTTGGTCTTGCGGCTCATCGGATTGCTCCCCGATCTTCCTAAGCATAGTAGAGCGATGATATATGACAAGGTCGCGGAGTGTGTATTTTGTCAGATCGACAGATACACGGAGGCTCAAGCATGCGTCAAAGGTCGACAGCGGGATGGCAGGCATGCGGATACAGTGTTTTCGGAATGTTCGCCAGCATCGAAGGCGGCGGGACGACTGACGGCCGACTGACAATGGTCGATCTGGTCGGGCGGCGTCTGTCAGATCAGCTGTGAACTGACATATGCACGGCTGTTATTCTTCTTCGTCGCCCAGATCAATCGCATAAGTGCTTTCAAAGGATTGTTCTTCTGCTACTTCCTCAAGGCGTCTGCGAATTTCTTTTTTCCGTGCCACGTCTTCACTTTCTTCGCCTTCAATTTTGGCAATCAACTCTTCAACATTGATTTCAACAGAAACGTCGCCGATGTTATCTGTAGATTGGTCATCACTCAGAACGACGGTTTCATCGGGATCGAATTCCTCAGATACCTCAGCATCCGGGTTTTCAACATCCTCGTCGTCGATTCTCTCCTGCGGATCGCCAACTTCGTCATTCATATTCATATCCTCGTTACAAATTAAGCCTCGTACGTGATTTGTATACCGCGAAAATATATTGCGCGCAAGCAGGCTATCGACACTTTTCGAAATCGTCGATTTATTAGCGAAAACAAGCGCTTGGAAACGTCAAAAATCAGCGGATAAGGTTGTTGATTTCGAATATTGGCAGGAGTATCGCGAGGACTATTAATAAGACGATGGCGGCCATAACAATCACCAGCAACGGCTGCATAATTCCGAGCAGCGTTGAAACCAGGCCATCGACCTCGCGTTCCTGGTTGATGGCAGCCCGCGCCAGCATTTCTTCGAGTTTGCCGCTTGCCTCACCACTGGCAATGAGATGCGTCGTCATCGGCGGAAACAATTTACTGCTGGCCAGTGACTGACTAATCATCGCACCTTCACGAATTCGCAAGGATGCTTCCTCGACCGCTTCCCGCATCGGTACGTTTACGACAACCTGTGCGGCAATACGCAGTGACTCCAGGATCGGCACACCGCTGCCCGCAAGAATGCTTAGAGTTTGAGTAAAACGTGCAGTGTTAATTCCACGAGTTAGTCTGGCGACGATAGGCAGGCGCAACAACAAATGATGATATTTTCGCTTTGGACCTTCATTGCGGAGTAATCGACGAATGCCAAAAAACAATGCCACGATCAATATTATGAGTACGAACCAATAGCCACGAATGAAATCGCTGGATGCAATCATGATTCGCGTTAGCAGCGGCAATTGCTGGTCATAGTTTTCGAAAATATAGACAACTTTCGGCACAACGTAGGCGAGCATGAAGCTGATGATTGAAACTGCGGTGACTACAAGCGCAATGGGATAGATCAGTGCATTCTTAATCTGTTGTTGTAACTGTTGTCGCGATTCAGTGAATTCAGCCAGGCGCTCAAGGACCATATCCAGATGACCTGATTGTTCGCCAGCGGAGACCGTTGCCCGATACAACTCCGGAAATGCCTGTGGAAAATCAGCAAGCCCGTCAGCGAGACTGTGACCCTCCATAACCTTTGAGCGAACGCCAAGGAGCACACTCTGCGTCCGCGGATTCTCGTTTTGCTGGCTGACGGCAAGCAGCGCTTCTTCCAGCGGAAGTCCTGCCTGGGCAAGAGTCGCCAACTGGCGCGTAACTAACGCAAGTTCGGTGGCGGTCATTCCTTTGCGTAATGAAAAATTGGCCTGACGCCTTGACTCTTTCTTCGCGACCTCGGTGACGCTGACTGGCAAAAGATGCCGGTCACGCAGCAACTGGCGAACGTGCTTCGGCGTATCGCCTTCAAGGAGACCTTTGGACTCCTTGCCACTTTTGTCGAGTGCTACAAATTCAAACGCGCCCATTCGTTGGTCTCAGCACAGCAGTGGTGGGGATTTTACTTTAATACGCAGATTTGTCGCGTAATTAGTCGGCGCGTGTAACACGCAGGACTTCTTCGAGTGTGGTGCTGCCGGCAAGTACCCGGCGCCGCCCGTCATCCCGGATGCTCGGACCTTTGGTTCGCGCGTATTTGTCCAGGTTTTGCTCACTAACACCGTCGTGGATCATTGTACGCATGGCATCGTCAACACTAATCAATTCATAGATTCCGGTGCGTCCCCGAAAACCACCGCCTTCGTCATCTTTCGGTCGATACAGTGTTGGAGGATTCTCTGTATCCAGATTGAGCGTGCGGCATTCATAGTCCCTGGCCGCGTACGGTATCTTGGTGTCGTCGTCCAGGACACGCACCAGCCGCTGTGCAAGGACTCCAATCAGACTGGAGGACAGGAGGAATGGCTCCACGCCCATATCGCGCAGGCGCGTGATTGCTCCGGCAGCAGTATTCGTATGCAGTGTTGATAGAACAAGATGTCCAGTCAGACTGGCCTGTATCGCAATTTCGGCAGTCTCAAGATCACGAATTTCTCCGACCATCACCACGTCGGGGTCCTGCCGCAGGATTGCCCGCAAACCGCGCGCAAACGTCATTTCAACTTTCGTGTTGACCTGCGTTTGTCCAATCCCGTCGATGAAGTATTCAATAGGATCCTCAACAGTCATGATATTTCGACTGTTGTCGTTGATTCGTTCTAACGCTGCGTAAAGCGTCGTCGTCTTTCCCGATCCTGTTGGCCCCGTGACCAAAATGATGCCGTGCGGCTTGTGGATCAGATCATCCATGACATTCTGTGACTGGTCATCCATGCCAAGAGAGGCCAGTTCCAGGCGGCCAGCCTGTTTGTCGAGAAGTCGCAGAACGACACGTTCGCCATGCCCGGACGGAATTGTTGAAACACGTACGTCGACAGCGCGGCCTGCGATCTTGAGAGAAATGCGTCCGTCCTGCGGCAAGCGCTTTTCCGCGATATCCAGTTTCGACATGACCTTGATACGCGATACAACCAGCGTGGCCAGCGCACGCCTGGTTTGAAGGATTTCCTGTAATACGCCGTCAACTCTAAAGCGCACTACAAGGCGATTCTCGTAGGGCTCAATGTGGACGTCCGACGCGTTTTCCTTGATGGCCTCAGTCAACACAGCATTTATGAAGCGAATGATCGGCGCGTCATCATCGCTCTCCAGCAGGTCGGAGGGTTCCGGCAATTCCTGAGCGACCTGCAGCAAGTCAGTGTGTTCATCGAGATCACCTACCATCTGCATGGCTTTGTGGCTGCCTTGTTCATAGCTTTGTTGTAAAAGCCCGTCAAAGGCATCAGCGGTGACCCGCGTCAGACGCAAGGGAACACCGGCAAATCTTCTGGCCTCTGCAAGGCTCAATGGTGACGTGCCGGTTCTGTAGACGGTATCTGCGGCGCCGTCCACGAAGTCCCGAATCAGGACGCCATGACGTTTTGCAAAGGAGAATGGCAGTGTACGTGCTACCGGTTCATCAGGCGGCAATACGACATCAGGTGCGTCTTCTTCAATTTCCAGGACGATTTCGGTTGTGCTTTCCATGCTCGGGCGCCGACTACTCCTCAGATTCCGGAGCCGCCTCGGGTTCTTCTTGCGGCAGTTCGGTGTAAGTTGATATTGGTGGGAGCATAGGTCGATTGGTTCGCGGCATCAGTTGGATATTGTCACCGTCGTTTTGCTGAATGGTTCGAATAGCATTGTATTTTGCATTAGTTTCAAATGCAGTCTGGGCGCTGTCCCTGAGTATCTTGGGTCGAATAAACATCATTAGGTTGGTCTTGATCTTGTCAGTTTTGCGCGTGCGGAACAGGGCGCCGATCAGTGGTATTGAGCCCAGTATTGGCACACTTTGCTGGCTTTCACGAAGAACGTCTTCAAGCAGTCCTCCAAGCACCAGGATTTGACCGTCGTCGACGATCACCGTCGTTTCAATAATGCGCTCATTGGTAACGAGGTCAACCGCACCTTCTGCTGACGATGCAATACTCGAAATTTCCTGCGAAATTTTCAACAGCATTGATGACCCTTCGTTTATTTGCGGCGTGATGACAAGTTTTACGCCAACCTGCTCACGTTGGATTGTCTGAAAGGGATTAACCGCTCCGCCGACACTGCCTGTATTTGAGAAGGACCCTGTAACAAATGGTACTTCCTGCCCGACATTCAGGCTCGCCTCCTCGTTGTCTGTTGTGACAATTGAAGGCGTTGAAATGATATTGGTATCGGCCATACCGTTTAGCGCGCGCAGAATGGCCGCAAAGCTGGTGCCACTGTCTGTAAGTCTACCGATACCAAATGTTATGCCGTCACCGATCAGGCTGCCTGCGTCGGCTGGGATATCGCCGCCGCCGCCAATCGCACCAGCGAGCTGGACCACGCCTGGGCCGGCGGATGGGAAGTTTGTTGCGCCAATAGGATTGTTTGATCCGCTACCGTCCGCTAGCCAGGTGACGCC
>JBLHLN010000022.1:0-14528 GCA_047620565.1 Woeseiaceae bacterium | reverse complement strand
TGACTGCGCGCTCGCCATTTGATTTCGGCAGCGCCGTTGAAAGTTGCTCGGCCCAACCCTCAAGCGCGTCAAGATCCTCGAGAAATTCTTTTGTAACTTCCGGCAAATTGAAAAATGCGCGCAGAACCACTTCATCGTATCGATTAGCAAGTCTGCTGATGATACTTTCTACGGTCATGTGTTCTTGTGCCAGTGACTCCAGAGCCGCACCTGACAATGCGGGCGCATCTGCATTAACGTGAAGCGCCGCCTTGTCGAGCGCCGCGCTCAAAAGGTGCGCATTAAGCTCGGCATCATCTTTTACGTACACCTCCTGCTTACCCTTCTTAATTTTATACAGCGGCGGTTGCGCAATATAAATATGCCCGCGCTCGATGAGCTCAGCCATTTGTCGGTAGAAAAATGTGAGCAGCAGTGTGCGAATGTGCGAGCCGTCAACGTCAGCGTCAGTCATGATGATGATGCGGTGATAGCGTAGTTTTTCGACGTCAAAATCGTCCCGCCCAATGCCGGTACCAAGCGCCGTTATCAGAGTGCCGACTTCCTGCGACGACAGCATTTTGTCGAAGCGTGCTTTCTCTACGTTAAGAATTTTTCCTTTGAGCGGCAGAATTGCCTGCGTGCGGCGGTCGCGACCCTGCTTTGCCGAGCCGCCGGCTGAGTCGCCCTCGACAAGAAACAACTCTGACAGCGCCGGGTCCTTTTCCTGGCAGTCAGCGAGCTTGCCTGGCAGTCCTGCGATATCGAGCGCACCCTTTCTGCGTGTCATTTCGCGAGCTTTGCGGGCGGCGTCCCTGGCGCGCGCAGCATCAATAATTTTGGAAACAATTGCTTTGGCTTCCTGCGGCTTTTCCAGCAGAAACTCTTCAAGCCGGCTTGCCATGGCCGATTCAACAATGCCTTTAATTTCAGATGAAACTAATTTGTCCTTGGTTTGCGATGAAAATTTAGGATCCGGCACTTTTACGGACAGCACCGCTGTCAGGCCTTCACGCGCATCGTCACCACTGGGCGTAAATTTGTCCTTGTGGCGGGACATCTCTTTTTCGATATAGCTGTTAAGGGTGCGCGTAAGAGCGCTGCGAAATCCCGCCAGGTGCGTGCCGCCATCGCGCTGCGGGATATTGTTCGTGTAACAAAACATGTTTTCCTGGTAGCCATCATTCCATTGCAGCGCGGCCTCAACGCCGACGCCGTCTTTGTCGTCCTGGAAGTGAAATATCGCCTCATGAATCGGTGTCTTGTTGCGGTTCAGGTGGTTGACGAAAGCCCTGATGCCCCCCTCATACTGGAACGTCTCTTCCTGCTCGGTGCGCTCATCAACCAACTCAATGCGCACGCCGGAGTTCAGGAACGACAGCTCGCGCAGCCTGCCCGCAAGGATGTCGTAGTGGTATTCGATATTCGTGAAGGTGCCAGCACTTGGCTTGAAACGCAGCGTGGTACCGGTTTTCTCGGATTTTCCCACCGCCGCCAGCGGTGCGACCGGCTCGCCGTGGCGATATTCCTGCTGATAAATCTCGCCGTCACGATGAACGGTCAAAACCAGGTGTTCGGACAGTGCGTTGACAACCGAAACGCCCACGCCGTGCAAGCCACCAGAGACCTTGTAGGAGTTGTCGTCGAATTTGCCGCCGGCATGCAGAACCGTCATGATCACTTCCGCAGCGGAGCGCCCTTCTTCGGGGTGCATATCGACCGGAATGCCGCGACCATCGTCCGTAATTGTAATCGATTCGTCGGCGTGGATTGTTACCGTTATAACGTCGCAATGACCGGCCAAAGCCTCGTCAATTGAATTGTCGACGACCTCGAAAACCATGTGGTGTAAACCGGTTCCATCATCGGTGTCCCCGATGTACATTCCCGGTCTTTTGCGCACTGCCTCAAGGCCCTTTAACACCTTGATATTACTGGAAGTATATTCTATGTCGTCGGTCATTCTATGTCCTCTGAGGGTAGCCGGCGCATTGTAACATTTACCGCAAAATAAAGGGCCTCAGAAACTGCCCCGAAGCTGTTTTTTTGCAAGGAATTTGCGCCGCCCGGGCAGCGCTCGGCGAGCCGTGCCGCGATCGCTCAATCCGTGGCAGAAATGACGCCGTGTTCCACGTGGAACAGCTTCGCCCCGTCAGCGAAAAGCCCGTCATTGGGCTCAAGCGAGGTTGCTATGACCTGGCAGCCCAGGTTGCCAACGGCGATCATCAGGCGGCTCAACGAGTCGCTGTCGAGCTCGGCCGCCGGATCGTCAAGCAGCAACAAGAGTGGCTTTTGCAGGTGGTCCTGCACAATCTCGACCGCTGCAAGAATCAGCGCACAGGCCAGAAGTTTCTGCTGGCCCCGGGAAACGCGTTTGCGCGCCTGGCGCTCGTCATAGATCAGCCGCAGATCAGCCCGGTGCGGCCCGACCTGCGTGCTGCCGAGCTGTTGTTCCCGCTCGACCGCTGCTGCCAGGCTTTCCTGCAGCGTTTTTTCCGCCGGCCAGCCGCGTTGGTAGCCAATGCATACGCTGCTGCCCAACAAACCCTCTCCCGCCTCCTGCAGCGCTGGCCCAATAATGTCCAGGACGCGTCCGCGAGCCGCGTGAAGCTCCTGTCCCGCGCCGGCCAGCTCCTTGTCCCACCCGGCGAGACCGCCGCCCTGCCCGGCGTGCTTTAGCGCAGCATTGCGTTGCTTCAAGGTCCGTCGGTAGCGGCGCCACACGTCCAGATAGCCGTGTTCCACGTGGAACGCGACCCAATCGATGTAGCGCCGCCGCAGTTCCGGCCCACCCGACACCAGGTCGTGTACATCCGGGTCAATAACCTGCAACGGCAGGAGCTCTGCCAGTGCGGCCGCTCCCGCCGCCTTCTCGCCGTCAACATGAATTTCCAGGCCCGCCCTGCTGTTTCTCACGCCAAGGGAAGCCTCGCGAACGCCCGTGTCTGAGCGGCCAAACAGAACGAACTCGTCGTTGCCGTAGCGAATGAGGTCTGATGTTGAGGCACCACGAAAAGAGCGTCCGCGACCGAGGTACGCTATAGCCTCCAGGATGCTGGTTTTGCCGGAGGCGTTGGCGCCATATATGAGGTTGTTCCCCGGGTCCGGCTTAAGCTCTACCGAGCGCAGACAGCGAAAATCCGTGCACTTGATGGCCTGCAGAGTCAATGGCCAGCATCACCCGCTAAAGACGCATCGGCATGACGACATATTTACAATCCTCATTATCCGGTTCGCGAAGCAGGCAGCTGGAGTTACCATCGACGAGCGCCAGCGAAACCGTGTCCGTTTCGATCGCACCCAGGGCATCCAGCAGATAATTCACATTGAAGCCTATTTCAATGTCGTCGCCGCTGTATTCGATCTCCAGCTCTTCCTCCGCCTCTTCCTGCTCCGGGTTGTGCGCTTGCAACACGATGCCGCCGCTGCGGATAACCAGCCGGATGCCGCGATACTTCTCATTAGAGAGAATCGCCGTGCGTTGCAAAGCGCCTTTCAATGTCTCCCTGTCGGCGGATAGCTTGTTGCTGGTGTCTTTTGGAATTACCCGTTCATATTCCGGAAAGCGCCCGTCGATCAGCTTCGATGTGAAGCGGATACCCTCCAGCTGAATGCGCACGTGATTACTGCCAAGCTCAATTTTCAGGTCGCCCTCTCCCGTTAGCAACCTCTGCAGTTCCAGCACACCCTTGCGCGGCACAATTACCTGTTTCTCCTCAGCGCTCGCATTATCAAGCTCGACCTGGCAGAGAGACAGCCGATGGCCGTCTGTCGCTACTGCCCGCAACACGTTTTTGCCGGTTTCAAGCAACAAACCATTCAGGTAATAACGTACATCTTGCTGCGCCATCGCGAAATGCGTCTTTTCCAGCAATCTGCCGAGTAAGTCCTGCGAGAGCTCGATGCTGTCCGCCGCATTGATGTCTTCCACCGTCGGGAACTCCGCAGCCGGCAGCGTGGTAAGGCTAAATTTACTGCGGCCGGATTTCACGCTCAGCTTGTCACCACTCAGGCTAACCGACACCTCAGCATCGTCCGGCAATGCACGACAGATATCGAGGAATTTGCGGCCAGGCACCGTTACTTCTCCAGGCGCATCCACTTGCGCCTCTGTGCTCGCAACAAGCTCTACTTCAAGATCCGTTGCGGTGATAGCCACACCGCCGTCTTTGGCTACAATGAGCACATTTGCAAGAATCGGCATGGTTTGCCGACGCTCTACAACCCCAATTACAGCTTGCAATGGTTTTAAAAAAGCCTCACGAGGAGCGGTTAACTTCATCGGTTCCACCTGTTAATAAATATTGGATATAAATATATTATTATTATTATTAGGGCACCTAAGCCCTGTGGATAAAAATAATTTCTCTTTTAATTTCAAAAGGTTATGTACTACATTTTGATCCTAAAAACTATGTATTTTACAACTATCAGTTGTGGATTAGCTGTGGATAAAATTCAAACAAGAGTTATGCACCAGTTATCCACATTATCCTGTGAGCGTTCTTAACAGGTTGAGATAATCTTCATCGACGCGCTTCTCTGTCTCGCGTAATGAGGCTATGCGGCGGCAGCCGTGCAACACGGTTGTATGGTCGCGGCCACCAAAAGCATCCCCAATTTCCGGGAGGCTGTGATTCGTAAGTTCTTTAGCAAGGGCCATGCCGATCTGGCGGGGCCGCGCAATTGAACGGCTGCGGCGCTTTGATAAAAGGTCCGCGACGCGAATTTTAAAATAGTCGGCAACGGTTTTCTGAATATTTTCTATCGAAACCAGTCGATCCTGCAACGCTAACAGATCCCGCAAGGCCTCCTTAGCAAACTCCAGGCTGATCGGCCGACCGGTAAATGTGGAAGTTGCGATTACCCGACGCAAGGCGCCTTCCAGTTCGCGAACATTGGAGCGAATTCTCTTGGCAATAAAAAAAGCGACCTCTTCCGGAAGCTCAGTCTGCTCGCTTGCTGCTTTGCTCATCAGAATGGCTACAGACGTCTCAAGCTCCGGCGGCTCAATCGCAACGGTTAGCCCCCAGCCAAATCGAGACTTCAGTCTTTCCTCCAGGCCGTTAACCTCTTTTGGATAACGATCGCAGGTAAGAACAATTTGTCGCTGCCCTTCCAGCAGAGCGTTGAAAGTGTGGAAAAATTCCTCCTGTGAACGCTCTTTGCCCGCAAAAAACTGGATATCGTCGATAAGCAAAGCGTCCAGTGAGCGGTAGGAACGCTTGAATTCAGAAATGGTGTTGTGTTGCAGGCCGCGAACCATATCCCCGACAAAGCGCTCCGAATGCACATAGCTAACCCTGGCACCGGGATCGCGAGCAAGCATCTCGTTACCGATGGCCTGCATAAGGTGCGTCTTGCCGAGCCCGACCCCGCCATAAATAAACAGCGGGTTATAGGATTTGCCGGGATTCTGTCCAACCTGAAAAGCGGCGGCCCGCGCCAGCTGGTTACTTTTGCCCTCGACAAAACCGGAAAAGCTGAAAATCGGATTCAGGCGGCTGGCGATCGGGATGGCTGCGGTTGCGGGATTGTGCGTGCGCGCGACAACGGCTGCCGGGGCGACAGCCGCTTGCCGGGAGCCCACCTCGACAACAACTTCGTTGGTGCCGCTACCCGCAACATCGACAATCTCAAGAATTCTTTCGATATAGTTCTGCTGCAGCCAGTCGACCACAAAGCGATTGGGTGCCAGGAGCTTAAGAACCCGGCCGTCCTCCACCGCCTGCAGCGGCCTTATCCAGGTATTGAACTGCTGCTCCGGCAGTTCAGCCTGGAGGTCGCGGACACAGCGATTCCATATTGTTGTATCGGCCTGCAAGAGATTTCCCGGAGCGCGGAGGCTTTTATAATCGTTTTTGTAGACCGCGCAGTCTATAACGTACGCAGTGGCTTGACCACACAACGCAACGACAATGACCGTCTTGCGACGGCCGGCAATAGCCACACTGTCAGCGCGCAATTTCGGCCCACTTTCGATAGCGTCCATAAGGCCTTATTCTATTGACAGAAAAGTGCCCCACGCGTACCCTTGCCGGCCTTCTTGGGGTAGGGCACGGCCCGCCAACTTTTTAATTTGCGCAGCCAGCAGTAAGCAGGTAGCGGCGCAAAACACACGCCAGGTAGCATCACGATGAAACGCACATTTCAGCCCAGCACTTTGAAGCGGGCCCGCACTCATGGGTTCAGAGCACGAATGGCAACAAAAGCCGGCCGTCTCGTCATTAAGCGCCGCCGCGCCAAAGGGCGCGCGCGCCTGACGCCGTAGCACCGGCAACCCCGGTCCCGAGCACCACGGAAAGAAAAGCAACAGAGGCCCAGCCAACGGACCGTCGTTTCGCGCGCAGAAACCGGATGTCCGACTCCGCCTCGTATAGCCGCGTTTTCAAGCAGGCCAAACGCAGCCGCGATGACATGTTTACCGTATTGTACAGAAGCAATGATTTTGACCAGGCGCGCCTCGGGTTGGCCATCAGCAAAAAGAATTGCAAGCTGGCAACAGATCGCAATCGACTAAAGCGACTGGTGCGGGAATCTTTTCGCACACACCGCGAAACGCTGGCCGGACTGGATGTCATCGTCCTTAATCGACCGGCGGCAACGACAACAGCAAACAGCGAGTTAACCGGGCGCCTGGAAAAACACTGGCAGCGCTGTCGCGACAACAGGACGGACGGGGAAGCAAAAAACTAAATGGATAATCAACGGCTTCTCGTTTGGGCGACATTCGGCATGCTGCTTTGGTTTACGTACCAGGCATGGAACCAGGACCACGGTGCGGTGCCCGTCAGCCAGCAACAGAACACAGATGAGACGCTGACGCTACCGGCAGATGATGCAAGCCTGCCCGAATTGCCGGACACAACAAGCGACTCTGCTGTTGATGCGCCGCAGATAGAGGCCGCGACCCCAACGCTTGACGGACAGGCAGAAACGACGACACAAAGCGATGATGCGATGATTCGTGTCGTGACCGACGTGCTGGAACTGGAAATCAGTACACGGGGCGGCGCAATCCAGCGCGCAATTATTCGTAACTACCCTGTTGCCAAAGACCGCCCGGACACGCTGATTGAATTGCTCAGCTCGTCATCAACGCGCATGGCCATAATTCAAAGCGGCTTGCGTGCCGCGGGAGAGGCTGCCGAGCCGAACCACCTGGTTGTTTTCGATGCGCCCGCGAGAGAATTTGAGCTGAATGGCGACGAAATTGTCGTGCCGCTGACGTGGACGGACGGGCAGGGCATCACAGTCGAAAAAGAAATTCGCGTTAGCCGCGGCAGCTACCGCGTCGACATTTCACAACGAATAATTAACGACAGCGATACAGACTGGCGTGGCGCGGAATATGCCCAGTTACTGCGCCACTCGGAAGAAGTTGAACGATCCATGTTTAATGTGGATACCTATTCGTTCGACGGCCCCATAATTTATGATGGCGACAAATCGGAAAAGCTGAAACGTGATGACCTGTTGTCAGACGGGCCGGTCAGCCTTACCGCACAAGGAGGATGGACCGGAGGCATTGAACACCACTTCCTGGCCGTCATCGTGCCGCCGGCAGAAGGGGACTATCGTTACAGCGTTTCTGCTCGCGGCAATGCCTCTACCTCCAGCACTATTGGGCCGGCCGTGCTGGTGCCAGCGGGGACGGAGCACACCTTTACAACCGCAATTTTTGTCGGGCCGAAACTGCAGTCGCAACTTGAAGAGCTTGACGAGAGCCTGAAACTGACAGTTGACTACGGCTGGCTGACCATTATTTCGCAACCGCTTTTCTGGTTGCTGAGCATGGTCTATTCATTCGTCAGCAATTGGGGCGTTGCGATTATCCTGGTGACCGTCCTCATCAAGGCCGTCTTCTACAAGCTCACCGAGGCCAGCGGCCGCTCGATGGCCAAAATGCGCGAGATTCAGCCACGCATGAAAGCGCTGCAGGATCGCTACAAAGATGATCGGCAGGCATTGAGCCAGGCCATGATGGAGCTCTACAAGCGCGAAAAGGTCAATCCGGCGGCAGGCTGCCTGCCAATCCTGATCCAGATGCCGTTTTTTCTCGCCTTCTACTGGGTCTTGCTCGAGAGCGTCGAGATGCGCCAGGCGCCTTTTGCGCTGTGGATAACAGACCTGTCATCCCGTGATCCATACTTCATTTTGCCAATCATTATGGGCGCAGCGATGCTGTTCCAGCAAAAACTGAATCCGGCGCCCGCGGACCCGGTCCAGGCAAAAGTCATGCAGGTTATGCCCATCGTGTTCACCGGCTTTTTCGCCTTTTTTCCGTCAGGGCTGGTGCTTTACTGGGTGACCAATACGCTGCTTTCAATTGCGCAGCAGTGGTACATCAACAAGATCGTCCATGAAGAAGCGGCGGCGCGAAAAGGCAAGAAGAAAAACAAAGACAAAAACAAAGACAAAGATAAAGATAAAGATAAAGATAAAGATAAAGACAAAAACAACGAAGAAGAATAAGAAAAATAAAAGTAAAAACCCTCCTGGCCCCGCAGGGTCACCCGCGTCGCCGGAGAACCGCGTGAACGGACCGCCGGATTACGTCAAAGATACAATTGTTGCCGTAGCAACCCCGCCGGGTAAGGGTGGAATCGGCGTCGTGCGCGTGTCCGGTCCGCAAACGGAAAAAATCGCAAAGGAAATTACCGGGACGATTCCGCAGCCGCGAATGGCAACTAAAGCCAGGTTCATTGCAGCGGACGGCGAACAATTCGATGCCGGCATTGTGCTGTTCTTTCCGGAGCCCGATTCATTTACCGGCGAGTCTGTTCTTGAGCTACACGGGCACGGTGGACCGGTGGTGATGTCAATGCTGGTCGACGCCGCTATTGCCAACGGTGCGAGACGAGCGGAGCCAGGCGAATTTTCGCAGCGCGCGTTTCTAAATGGCAAACTCGATCTTGCGCAGGCAGAGGCGATCGCAGACCTCATTAACAGTGGCAGTTCCCAGGCGGCGCGTGCGGCGCTACGAACATTATCGGGCAGTTTTTCCGCAGCGGTTGATACACTTCAGGCAGAAGTTATTACAACCCGCCTGCACGTAGAGGTGGCGATAGACTTTCCCGAAGAAGAAATTGACTTCTTAAAAGACGAAAAACTGTTGCAACAAATTGATCGCTGCACATCGGCGTTTGCAGCGCTTCTGCAGGAAGCGCGCATCGGCCGCGTGTTGCGCGACGGGTTCCGGGTCGTCATTCTCGGCAAACCCAATGCGGGCAAATCGAGCCTGCTCAATTTGTTGAGCGGCGAAGACACGGCGATCGTTACGGAAATTGCAGGCACCACTCGCGACATCTTGCGCGAACAGATCAACATTGACGGCTTAATAGTTGAGCTGGTCGATACTGCGGGCCTGCGGGACAATCCCGGCGTCATCGAAGAAGAGGGAATTCGGCGTGCTCGCGAGGCGCAAAAAAATGCAGACGCGATTTTGTGGATAACCGATGCGACCGATGACGATCAGGCTGTCGAGCACACGGGAGAAACGCCCCTGATAATCTTGCGCAACAAAACCGATGTTAGCGGTGAGATTGCAGGGATCATCCAGGAGCAACCGCCGGTGTTGAATATTTCTGCGAAAACCGGCGCGGGGGTTGATGAGCTGCGAAAAATCATACGTCGCACCGCCGGTTACAGGGATCTTGGCGAGGGCGCTTTTACAGCGAGAAAAAGACACGTTGATGCGTTAATACTCGCAAGGGAACACTTTGAGCGCGGCAAAAAAGCGCTGCAGAAAAGCGGCGCAGGCGAAATTCTTGCCGAGGAATTGAGACTCGCACAACAGGCGCTTGGTGCCATCACCGGCGCTTTCTCAAGTGACGATTTATTAGGCCGCATCTTCTCTGAATTCTGTATCGGCAAATAAACCACCCGATCCATAAAAACGCGCTTTTCCGCAAAAAACACGGCAATTCGGGTGTTGCAGAAGCACAACAATCGCGCCAAAAATGATGACGCAGTGCTCATTTTTTGTACAAACCCGTGTGCCCTCGCAATAGCGACAGCAAATCTGTGAACGGCGTCATTAACCACGCTGTGAACAACGTTAGCCTTCGTCCACAAGTGTGCTTTTTCGCACTTTTCTTGGGCATTAATAAGGAGAACGTTATGTTGCGTTCAACACTATTGGTAATACTTTTTGCGTTTTCCGCTACGGCAATCGCCGATGATTTCAGCTATAGCGCAATAACACTGTCATACGGTCAGACAGAACTGGATGACCTTAATATCGACGGCGACTCAGTTGGGCTTGGTGTAAATTTTGAAGTGGGCGAAAGCTTCTTCGTCTTCGGTAGTTATGGCGTCGGTGAACTGGATGATGATTTCGGCAACACCGCGGACTTGGACCAGTGGAGCGCCGGCATCGGCCATCACTATGCAATGTCTGAATCAGTTGATCTCGTGACGCAGTTTTCGTACGAGTATGTTGAGCTGTCAGTTCCGGGCGTCAGCATAGATGATGACGGCTTCGGTCTTGGCGTTGGTTTGCGTTATGCGGCAAGCGAAAAAGTCGAGCTGAACGGCGGTCTTAAATACGTTGATCTTAACGACAGCGGCGACGATACGTCATTTGGCGCCGGCGCTCTGTACAATTTCACCGATAGCTTTTCAATGGGCTTGTCAGGAAATTGGGGTGATGATGCAACTAGTTACACAATCGGCGGAAGGTTCTATTTCGGCGAATAAGCATTGCATCATAAAACCATTAGAGAATAAAAAGGACCCCGCTTCGGCGGGGTTTTTTTATGATCTACAAACCAATTGACTCTGCTACCTCATCTGTAATGCCGACTCTCTCCAGCAGGTCCATCCAGCGCGGGTCGCTGTGCAGGGATATGAACATTAGTTCGAGACTGCGGATTTCAATCATCCACGAATCTCTAACCTCAAAGGCTTGCTCGAGCCAGACAAAAGCATCGTCTGCCCGTCCCCGATAAGCATAGACAGCTGCCACCTGAACCGGGCTGGCGTTACTGTCGATGAGCATATCGATCGCAGCGTCTGACGCGGCGTCCTGGCCCAGGTCGTAATGCGCGATTGCGAGCCCCCATGTTCCGAGCTCGCCTGCTGCCGCAAAATGATCGAGCGCTGTTTCAGAATTGCCGCGTCCATTCTCTATCCAGCCCGTCATAAACGGCACATATAGTGATTCGGCTTCTATGTCATAGATCCTGTCTACCCGGTTGGCAGCCTCTTCAAGCTCGCCCGCATTCAAATAAGCGGCGGTGAGATTGCCCAGAACCGACACAGCGAACGGATCAAGGGTCAGGGCCTCGTTGTACAGAGAAATCGCGTCGGCAGAGCGGCCAAAAGACCATACGAGAACGGCGTAAGCGTTTACAACGCTCGCATTACCCGGCTCGAGCTCCATCGCCCGGCCAATAAGCCTTGCTGCTTTTGGAAAGTCCCAGTCCCAGTACATAGCAATCCAGCCCTGGCCGGACATGGCCTGCGCATTTCCGGGGTCGAGCGCCAGCGCGCGCTCATTGGCGGCGGCAGCGCGGGCATATCCGTCGGCCTCGCCGACGAATCCCTGGCCGACCAGGTTGATATGGCTTGTGCCCAACTCTGTCCATGCTTCCGCATATTCGGGATCGATCGCCAACGCCTGGGTCAATAATGAAATCGACTCCTGCAGCCCGGCCTGGCTGAACCTGCGCGCGGCTTCTTTGCTTCGCAAATAAAGGGAAAATGCTTCGGGGTCCGTGGCGCGCGCTTTCGGCAGCTCGCCGAGTAAGGAGACCTTGAGCGCTTCGACAACCGCCGCGGCAATTTCATCCTGGATCGCAAACACGTCAAGCAGGGTCCGGTCCCAGGTATTGGACCAGAGGTGGTAACCGTCCGCTGCGTTGATCAGCTGCGCTGTGATGCGAATCTCGGTGCCGGACTTACGGACACTGCCCTCGAGGACGTGAGCGACGTTGAGCTGCGAGGCGATTTCAGCGATGTCGGCATCAGATTCCTTAAAGCGAAAAGCCGAGGTGCGCGCGGCGACCTGCAGGTCCGGTATCTTCGCAAGAAGATTTAGCAACTCCTCGGACAGGCCGTCGGAAAAATATTCGTTCTCTTCATCGGCGCTCATATTGACGAATGGCAACACCGCGATAGACTTTTCGGGCGCGCCGACAACGACAGGGACCTCGGCAAGGTTTTCGGAAGAGGCTCCGGGCGACACCGGTACTGGGCCCGGCACAAAACGATCAAAGGCAAGCCCGCCTATCGCGATAACCAGAAGAACAATGACGGCCGTATCCAGTTTTCTGGCCGTCTGATCGGTGACCGACTGATTGCGCTCGACGTCTTTTTCTTTCTTCAGTCCTTCGGGCGTTATTTCATAGGCCCAGGAGAACAGCATCACCAATGGAAAGCCAATCGCGAGCAGCAGAAAAATCAGGCGGCCGGTGGTCACCGGCAAGCCGAGCAGGGAAATGCCAACATCGGCAACCTGCATGACAACCCAGCTGGCCACCAGGTAGACGAGAGCTACCCTGAATACGTTGCGCCGCTTTAGCTCCGAAATTAACGACATACTTATCTCGCGTCCTGCGTCAGCCCACCATCATGGTGAAATAGCAAAAATTGTCAAACTGCCCAGGCTTTTCTAACCTAACAGCCCTTCGCGCCGGTACAGGCGGGCACATATCCAGGTAAGGATAGCGCCAATCAGAAGCGTGCCAAGCACAGAAACAGTAACGTGCAGGCCGTTCAGGGGCTCGTTCTTGATAAGGCCGACTAAAAGCAAATGCTGGCTAAGAGAAGGAATAAACATGAGTGCAGTACTCGGGCGCACCATGAGAATTGAAACAATCAGTATGGGCATCGTGGGCGCGAGCAGCACAACGCTGACCCAGGTCTGTGCTTCTTTGAAGCTTTTTGTGAACGAGGCAACCAGGGTCATCAACGCTGCGCCTACCAGCGCAAATGGGACCAGCAGCAACCAACCCGTGAGCACGACATCGATACCGAAGTTGGGTGTCATGCCCAGGTCTTCAAGCGGCACAAACTCCAGCACGAAATAGAACGATGTCAGGCTGAGGATGAGCGACAGCGACATGAACAGACAGGCCGCCAAAATTTTGCCGAAAATAAGATGGTCGCGCTTTACCGGCAGGCAAAGCAGCGGCTCCAGCGAGCCCCGTTCGCGCTCGCCCGCTGTTGCATCGATGGCGAGATTCATACCGCCGGTCAGCAATGCAAAGATAAAAAAGTAGCTGAGCATGCCGAGCAACATTGCCGAGCGCCCGCTCGGTGTTGATACATCGACCTCATCAATGTTTAGTGGCCGCATAATTTGCGGGCTAACACCGCGCAATGAGAGGCGCATCACCGCAAGCTCCTGGTTGTAGCCCTGCAATGCACGTCGCACGCGCCGTGTTTCACGCTCTGCCTGTGTATTCGACTGGTCCGTTATAACTTCGATAGTTGCGGGTACAAGTTCTGCAAGGTCCGTCGCAAAGCTATCCGGAATGACCAGGACGACATCGCGCTGGCCACCCGTAACCGCTTCGATTGCGGCCTCCCGCGTTGCGGGGCCGTCTTCAATCTCAATGTTGCTGCTTTGCAGATAAGCAATAAGGTTCGGCGCATTCTCCTGACCTAAAACAGGAAGGTTCAGCGCTTCTTCCTCGTTGCTCATCGATTGCTTTAGTGACAGGTTGATGACAAAGGCGAACAGGATGGGGCCAAACAGCGGGCCCATGAGCAGGGCCGTCATCAGCGTGCGGCGGTCACGAAAATTGTCTTTGACCTCTTTGAAGAAAACCGTCCTGACCGTTTTCATGCTGCCGGCTCCACCATGTCTATAGCTTTGACAAAGGCTTCCTCGAGATCCTCGCAACCTGTGGCGTTACGAATTCCGTCCGGACTGTCATGCAGCGCAACCTGCCCCGCGGAAATAATGACAATTTCGTCACAAAGCGCCGCAACCTCCTGCATAACGTGGCTGGAAAACAGAATGCACTTGCCGGCGTTTTTCAGCTCCCTGATGACGTCGCGCAGAGAGCGGGTTGCCATCACATCGAGCCCGTTACTTGGCTCATCCAGCATTATGTTTTGTGGCTCGTGCACCAGCGAGCGGGCAAGCGATACCTTGGTGCGCTGACCTTGCGAAAAACCCTTTGTGCGTCGATCTGCGAAATCACGGATGTCCAGCAGGTCGATAACCTTCTGCACCCGCTCCTCAATGATGTCTGCCGACATCTCATACAGTTTTGCGTAGTACGTGATGTTTTCGCGGGCGGTAAGGTGCGGATACAGGCCGGAGCCGTGCGGCAGCGTGCCGATCCGGCCGCGCGCAGCAAGACTGTCGGTGACAACATCGCTGCCATCAATCGTCGCGCTGCCGGCGTCCGGCTTCAGGACCGTGTAGAGAATTCTCAGCGTGGTTGATTTGCCGGCGCCGTTTGGCCCCAACAAGCCGGTGATACGGCCATCCTGCGCCTCGAATGACACGCCATTAATGGCCTTAACCTCGCCGAAGGATTTATGCAGCGCATTGACGGAAATCATGGTGCGGGTCCCGCAAAATCTAGAAA
>JBLHLN010000021.1:0-14864 GCA_047620565.1 Woeseiaceae bacterium | reverse complement strand
AGATCGTCTGGATGCTGATGGCCATATTCAGCTGCCGGAATTTATTACGTCGAAGGCAATCAGGGCAATTCAGGAAGAAGGAGAGCGCAAGGAAACTCAGGCATATTATTGTGTCCAGAAACACAACGTATACCTGAGACAGGTCGATTCGCAATACGACGCGCACCACGTACGCAACCGCAACATTGACTCGTCCAAAGGATGCCTGACTGATGATCAGGTGGACGCAGATTCCCCGCTGCGCCAGCTATATCAATCACCACAATTTCGCAATTTTCTTTGTTTTGTGCTGGATCAGAAAGCGCTGTACGAATATGCCGATTCACTGGCATCCATAAATTTACACTTCGCCGCAGAGGGACAGGAGCTGGGTTGGCATTTTGACAACTCGTCATTCGCGATCACGATCATGATTCGTGCTCCGGAAGCGGGCGGCAAATTCGAATATATCAATGATATGCGGGATTCGGCATCCGCTGACATGAATTTTTCCGGCGTTGAGAAAGTTCTGGACGGCAATGAACAGGGAACCGAGATCGAAATGGATGCGGGTACACTGTTGTTATTCCGCGGTCGCGATGCCATTCATCGGGTGACGCCGGTAACAGGGAAAGTGCCCCGAATGCTGGCTACATTTGCGTACAACGGCGAACCAGGCATTGCGCTGTCGGAATCGGCTCGAATGACATTTTTCGGACGATTGGAATAGCGACTTTAGAAACGGCCAGGCTGAAATGGACTTGATCGATGAAAATTAGGGATGCCGTCGTGGGCGACGGCGATGCGATGTTGGCGCTGATACCGCGCCTTGCGGCGTTCGATATCCCGGAAGGGCGTATGCCGGAGCATCTGTACCAGGACGACGAGGCGCTATTGCGACGCTGGCTGGCGCGCGACGAAGAAGAATGTCTCGTGCAGGTCGCTGTTGACGATAACGACGCAGTGCTGGGCTTCACATTGACGCGGTTGCGACCTGATGCGCTAAGTCACGAGCCGAGTGCGCACCTGGAAGCGATCGCTGTTTCTGCGGATGCGGAGGGGCAGGGCGTTGGCAGAGCGCTTCTTGAGGCCAACGAGGCCAATGCGCGAAAACACGGTGCACGGTCACTAACTTTGCACGTCATCTCCACCAATTCGAGAGCGCGCAGCTTCTATGAGCGGTCAGGCTATTTTGGCGAAATGTTTAGGTATATTAAGAAGTTATAAATACACTAGAGCACAAGACAGTCACCACGCACAAACGAAACTAATGAAAGCTGCTATCTACGAAAAATTCCAGGGGCCGGTTGCTATTCAGGACGTGCCGGTCCCGGATCCGACCAATGACGGAGTGGTCCTCAAGGTCGAGGCGACCGGTGTCTGTCGCAGCGACTGGCACGGCTGGATGGGCCATGACCCGGACATCAGTCTGCCACACGTGCCGGGCCATGAAATTGCCGGCGTGGTTGCGGCAGTCGGAAAGAATGTAATCAAGTGGAAAGTCGGTGATCGTGTCACGCTGCCATTCGTTTGTGGTTGCGGTGTATGCGAACAATGCGCATCCGGCAATCAGCAGATTTGCGACAGTCAGTTTCAGCCAGGATTTACCCATTGGGGGTCTTATGCCGAATATGTTGCGATTCACTACGCTGACGAAAACCTGGTTAGCTTGCCAGAGGAAATAGACTTCGTTGTTGCAGCCAGCCTGGGTTGCAGGTTTGCGACCTCGTACAGAGCGGTGCTTCACCAGGGAAGCGTTGCGCCAGAGCAGTGGGTTGCCATTCACGGATGTGGTGGAGTTGGTTTGTCTGCAGTGATGATCGCAGCTGCCGCCGGCGCCAGAGTCATTGCAATCGATGTCAATGGCGATTCACTGGCACGGGCATTGTCAGTCGGGGCTGTGGCATGCGTCAATGCAAGCAACAATCCTGACGTTGTGGAACAGGTACGCGACCTGACAAATGGCGGCGTACACCTGTCCATTGATGCGTTTGGCAGCAATGAGACCTGCTACAACTCAATCGCGAATCTGCGTAAGCGCGGACGCCACGTCCAGGTAGGTTTGATGGCCGGTGACGACTATCACCCGCAAGTTGCGATGGAACTCATCATTGCGAACGAACTCGAATTGTTTGGTAGTCATGGCATGCAGGCACACCAGTATGAAGGCATGCTAAAAATGATAATCGACGGAACTCTCCAACCAGGGGCGCTACTGGGACAAACCGTAACGCTTGAACGCGCTGCCGCGATTCTTGGTAGCCCCGACGAGCTGCAGGTTGCCGGAGTTACCGTTATCGATCGATTTTGACAGCGAAAAAGTGAATTAATGAAACGGCTGCCCTACGCCACCGGATCAATCTCTGTACTTGCCGCAGTTGCGCTGTGGTTCGTCGCGAACCTTTTTGAGGACGATTCGCGCTGGACCGGGCTCGTCGACAATAAATCGCCTGCGCTCAATAGTCAGCAACGCCGGCCGGACACACCCGTGCGTGCTAATACGAGTCAGGCCAATTGCGTACAGGCAGAAGAAGCCATGCGCCTGGCCGTAAATGACGCGCAATATTGTTCTACCGATGAAGAGTGCACACTGTTCGACTACGGCTACCCGATTCAATGCCTGACATCGGTAACAAAATCACAGATTACGACGTTGCGGTTGGAATACAGGAACTATGAGCAATCCTGTGCCTATCGCGTCTACTACGACTGCCCGTCAGGGGACTCTCAAAGAGCGGCGGTCTGCCGCAATAATCGTTGCGAAGTGAAGATTCTAACAATCGATGATTTGCAGGACGAAACACTGGAATACCTGCGCATCGAGTAACAGTACATTCGAAATGGCACAATACGGATCTGAATATCGACTTCTGGTGAATAATGACCGTTTTGCAAACGGAGCGACTGATTCTGTCGCGACTTTCATACGATGATTGTGAGTTCATTTATGAACTTGTCAACGAACCTGTATTCAAGAGATTTGTCGGTGACAAACAGGTCGCGACACTGACTGATGCCCGCGAATACCTGAAAAATGGCCCGATCGGCAGTTACGAACGACATGGATTTGGCATGTTCCGGGTGAGCGTCCGGGATGGCGGCGAGCCGCTGGGTATTTGTGGCCTGGTAAAGCGCGAGCAGTTCGCTGATCCGGACCTGGGTTTCGCTTTTCTGCGTAGATCCTGGGCGCAGGGCTATGCGTTGGAGTCTGCGCAGGTTGTCCTGGAATATGGGAAAAAACAGCTGGGATTGTCGCGGATAATTGCTATCGCAGACCCTGACAACAGCGCATCTGTGCGGCTGATCGAGAAACTCGGGCTCGAATTTGAAGGTACCGTTCGCATCGAGGGTGATACGTCCGATATCAATCTATATGCGACGGAGGCGAATTGAAGTATTTGCCAATGGTCGGCGTATTGGTCGCCCTGGCTTATTCGGCTAATACCAATAGCCATTGGTCATGGCTGGTTGCTGTAATGGGTATCGTCAGGTAATGATAGTCTCACTTGGCAGTGTAGTTATAGTATTGGCAGCAATGATTTTCGATCACCTGCTGAACAAGTTGTTTGCGCGATTTACGTAATCAGAGTTCGAGTGAATGCAAAGGATCTTGAAAAACAAGGGTGCGCGTACCGGCGTATTTTTTGGCGCTACCAGTGGCGTCATAACGACGATAGGCCTCATTGCAGGGCTTAATGCCGGTACCCAGTCCCTGGTTGCAGTTCTTGGCGGCATTCTTGTGGTTGCAGTCGCTGATGCGATGTCCGATGCACTTGGAATTCACCTGGCCCAGGAAGCGGACCCGGAATCAACGACAGAACATATCTGGGCCGCGACCATCTGGACTTTTTTCACCAAGCTGGTGGTGGCGCTCAGTTTTGCGGTGCCGCTGCTGTTCTTGCCTTTGCAACTTGCGGTGGCTGTTTCGGTCGCCTGGGGTTTGCTCGTAATTACGCTGCTTAGTGCATATCTCGCGCGCTTGCAGAAAGTTGCGGCGCTTCCGGTGATCACTGAGCACGTGCTAATAGCGATTGCCGTTGTTGCAATCTCACATTTCATCGGTGCCTGGGTACAGAGTTCGTTCGCGTGATGGCGTGTTAGGCGACCCGGAAATCCGTCCGGCGATTGCAGCTGATGCGGCCATATTGAGTTCGCTGGCATTCCGCTCGAAAGCGCACTGGGGTTATTCGATCGAATTCATGGCAGCTTGTAAAAGTGAGCTGACTTATACAACCGCGATTATCGAGGCGCCGCAATTTCACTTTCATGTTTGTGAAATCGACAACCAGATTGCAGGCTTCTATGCGCTGGAAATTCTGGATGCGCATTCCGCCGGGCTTGAAGCGCTGTTCGTCATCCCCGGCCTGATTGGTAATGGGATCGGCAAAGCGATGATCGCGCATTGTCGAGCCGTTGCGACGCGTCTTGGCGTGCAGACGATTGATATTCAGGGTGATCCGAATGCGGAAGAATTCTACCTGGCGGTCGGGGCATTAACCTGCGGTTACCGTGAATCGCTCAGCATTCCAGGCAGACAATTGCCCGTGTTCAGGATTACACTCTGAAGTTGTTCAGGGTCGAATGGAGCACAGGCATGTCGGATATTGACTGGAACGATTTCCAGAAGGTAGAGCTGCGGGTTGGCACCATTTCTGCCGTCGATCCTTTTCCTGAGGCGCGCAAGGCAGCCTGGAAGCTCACCGTCGATTTCGGCGCCGGTGTCGGCAAATTGCGTTCGTCCGCGCAGATTACTGATTTGTATCAAGCTGAAGAACTTGTTGGAAAACAAATACTTGCGGTCACGAATTTTCCCCCGAAACAGATTGGACCGTTCATGTCAGAATGTCTGGTCACCGGACTGGTGCAAGACGACGGTAGTGTAGTCCTCGCAGTACCGGACAAGCCGGTGACAAATGGATTACGCCTCGCCTGACAAATCGCAAGATACAAAATGAAAAAAAGCGGGAGTCAATTTGCATGAGTGAATACACGGCAACGGTCCGCTGGCAACGCGGCGAACAGGCGTTTGCCGATGATACGTATAGCAGGGGGCACTCATGGGAATTCGATGGTGGCGCGGTTGTTCCGGCGTCAGCCTCTCCGGACATAGTGCCAGTACCGATGTCGGTCGCAGAGAATGTTGATCCGGAAGAGGCATTCGTGGCATCAATTTCCAGTTGCCATATGCTGTTTTTTCTTTCGATTGCGGCCCGGCGCGGTTTCATCATTGACGATTACACGGATAATGCGTGTGGAATAATGAGTAAGATTGAAAAAGGCAAGACAGCGATGACCCGGGTGACACTGTATCCGGCTGCGTCGTACTCCGGAGTAAACCGCCCGACGGCGACAGAGATAGATAAGATGCATCACCGTGCGCATGAAATGTGTTTCATTGCCAATTCGATAAAGACGGAAGTCGACATCGCGGTTGTATCCTAGAAATTCAAAGAGGATTGTTGATGAGTGACGACACGACAGACTGGACCGACCTGCACGAATTCTTCGGTGTCGATCTCACCCAGTCATACGCGCTGTCCTGGCATATCGAGAAATCGTCGCTGTTGATCGATCTGGATCTGTATTTAAAGAAAGAACATCCGTTGTACGAAGAGCCGCGTCCTGCTGAAAAAGCGTGCTTTCGCCCTGCGTTTCTCGAATTTCCCGACTGCACGCGGGCGACAACTGCGAACGAAACCAACGAAGAATTAGCCGCAGTGGTCAATACCATCGATCCCGGCAAGATAGCCGGACTCCGCCGCGTCGGTGACGGACGATACGAAGTGCGCGGGGATTTTGGCACTATTGAAATTGCGTCTGATCGACCATTACTAAAAATCAAGGACTTGTCTGCGTAAGACGCGTCAGGTCGCTAGCGGAAGAAAACTGGAGCGAGAACGAATGTACGAAGAAATCAAGCATCCCTGCGTTCAGCATAAGCTGGCATTGATCCGGGATGTCGGGACAGGTCACAAGAAATTTCGCGAATTGGTGACCGAAATTACGATGTTCATTTGTTACGAAGCGTTGAAGAGCGTAAAGGTCAAAGATGTCGACGTACAAACGCCGGTCGCACTCGCAAAATGTCAGAAGATTTCGGAGGATATTGTCGTGGTGCCAATCCTTCGCGCCGGGGTTGGCATGCTGGATGGGATATTGTCACTCGTCCCGTCAGCGCGTGTCGGCTTTGTCGGCTTGTATCGGGATGAGGAAACTGCTGAACCCGTGACTTACTATCAACGACTGCCGCCACAAACGGAAAATGGCATCTGCATAATTGTCGATCCTATGCTGGCAACCGGCGGTTCGACGGTTGCGGCAATCGATATCCTGAAAGAACGAGGCGCCACGCACATCGTTGTAGTATGTATCGTTACTTGTCCCGAAGGACTGCAGCGCGTAGAGGACGCCCATCCAGACGTACAGATCTATGCAGCCAGCATTGATGATGCCCTGAATGAAAAGAAATACATCGTACCTGGCCTGGGAGATGCCGGTGATCGCTTGTACGGTACGAGCTGACGTTTCTGCGATCTGAAGTACACATTGGAACAAACATGGCTGAACTGAGAACAAAAAAGAACAATGCCAGTGTGTCGGAGTTTCACCGCGTGCGCAAAATAACAGCATTTACATCATGCCGGGTTTTTCAAAGTATCAGTCGTTGATGAGCAAGCTCGGTAAATACAAGACAGGCAAGTCGTGCCTGTATATTAAACGTCTCGAAGATATTGACGAGAAGCTGCTTGGGAAATTGATCAGCGAATCAGTCAAAGAAATGCGACGTCGCTATAACACCGGTAAATAAGCGGAGAACTAAAGGTGCTTGAGAATAATAATCGCCGGCAATTTCTGAAATACCTTGCGGCCAGTCCGATTTGTGGCGCGATGAGCAACATAGGCCTGGCGCACGAAACCGAAGAGGGCCAGCGCATTATGCAGGCGGGTGATGCGATCGATATTTTCGACCTGAAGGCAACGGCCAAGGAGGTATTGCCGCCGGCACACTATGGTTACATGGCAACCGGCGTCAATTCGGAAGCGACACTGAGGGCCAATCGGACTGCATTTGAACACTACTACCTGCGCGCGAGGCGACTTGTGGATGTGTCCGCAATGGACACGTCCGTCAATATTCTTGGCGAATCCTGGCCTACACCCATTGTGATTGCCCCATGTGGATCGCAACGCGCGTTTAACCCGGACGGCGAGCTTGCTACCGCCCGTGCCGCAAAAGCCAGGAATCATCTGCAAATTCTATCCACCGTCAGCTCGACACCAATTGAGGCAGTCGCCGAAGCGCGAGATGCCCCAATTTGGTTTCAGCTCTATCCGTTTGGCAGCTGGCAGGGCATTCGCAAAATGCTGCGCCGGGCCGAGAATGCCGGCAGCCCCGCCGTCGTACTTACAGCGGACCGGTCTGCGTCGGCTGGACTGGCTCGGCACACACTAGCGCGTGCCCGGCAGCAGGACACCCGCGACTGTGCCAGTTGTCATGAAGGATCCGGAATGGCGGCCGGTGAAAAGCCGATGGTAGCTGGAATTAGTCAGAGTGCAGCGGACCGCGGGAGGCAACCGCTCACCTGGGCATTCCTGGAACAATTGCGGCAGGAAACGACGATGAAGGTCGTGGTAAAAGGCATCGTCACTGCCGAAGATGCGGACCGCTGTGTCGACACCGGCGTTGACGGTATTATCGTCTCTAATCACGGCGGTCGTGTTGACGACAGTGGTCGTGGCACAATTGACAGCCTCGCCGAAATCGCGCCGGTTGTTAACGGGCGAACAGCATTGTTAGTGGACAGCGGTATCCGACGTGGCACCGACATTCTTAAAGCGCTGGCGCTCGGTGCCGATGCCATAATGATCGGTCGCCCTTACTTATGGGGTCTCAGTGCGTTCGGCCAGGCAGGCGTGGAAAGGTCGCTGGAAATTCTTCAGGCGGAATTGACCATTGCAATGGAGGCTATTGGTACACCGACTGTAGCGAGTATCGGCGCGGATGCGATTGGCAGAACATGAGCAGGTAGCAAACCATGATTGAAGATATGAAAGAGGCGCGTTTTGAAGGTGATGAGCTGGTCATCGAGACGCAAAGCACGACCGAAGTCTATGACGCCAAATACCTGGTTGCAGCGCTACTGGTGTTTGTCGCAAAGGGCGACGGCAAGATATCGAACGAAGAATCTGCAGAAATGCTTTCTTTGGTTGGAGCGCATTTCAATTTACCGAGCTCGGATTCGCTGGAAGTTCTGCGGATGGCCATTCGCGACATCGCGGAAAACCCGGATATGAAAAGTCTGATCAGGAAGCTGTCGACTATACTGAATGAACAGGAAAAAGAAGATATTGCGTTAATGATGTTGAAAGTTGTCGCCGTCGACGGACGCCGTGACGCGGGCGAGATGGAGCATGTCAGCCTGGCAGCTGAAGTAATTGGCGTCTCGGACGAGGCAATGCATCGTGCCTATGATCGCTATTTCGAAGAAACTGCGACGCCCGGAATCGAGCCGTAAATTCTTTAAAAACAATAGATTAAGAAATACGTATGAAAGCAACCATCAAGGAATTCCTGCGACTTGAGACCGCCGGCGGCATTCTGCTGATCGGCGCGGCCGTGCTGGCGATGATCGCCGCAAATACTCCTTTGCGCGAATACTACGATTTGCTTCTCGATGTGCCCGTCGAATTTCGTATTGGTGAACTGATTATCGCAAAGCCATTGGTGCTTTGGATCAACGACGGTCTGATGGCAGTATTTTTCTTCCTGGTCGGTCTTGAACTCAAGCGAGAAGTTGTCGAAGGCGAACTTTCTCAACTAAGTAATATCGTATTACCATTCGCTGGCGCTATAGGTGGCATTGCCGTGCCTGTTGCAATTTATACGTATTTCAACCATGACGATCCGATGGCGATGAATGGTTGGGCAGTTCCGACGGCAACTGATATCGCTTTTTCACTGGGCCTGTTGTCACTTTTCAGTGACAGGGTTCCGGTCGGATTGAAAGTTTTCCTGGTTACGATCGCAATTTTCGATGATGTTGCGGCTGTCGTTATCATTGCCCTTTTCTATTCCGGCGATTTGTCCGTCACCGCACTGGTAACGTCTGCAATCTGCCTGGCAATACTGACGATTATGAATCGCAAGGGGGTTTCCTCTGTTTCGCCCTACATTTGGGTCGGCATGATTATGTGGATTGCAGTGTTGAAGTCAGGCGTACATGCGACGTTAGCGGGAATCGCGCTTGCCGCTTTCATACCGATGCGATCGAGTGTCGAAGAAGGGCGCTCTCCCCTAAAGGAACTCGAAAGCGATCTGCATCACGTTGTCGCTTTCATGATCCTGCCGATATTCGCTTTTGCAAATGCAGGGGTATCGTTTCAAGGCATCGATCTCGAGTATCTTCTGCATCCCGTTCCAATCGGCATCGCACTGGGTCTTTTCCTCGGCAAACAACTTGGCGTGTTCGGTATTTGCTGGCTTGTGATCAAACTGGGTTTCGCGAAGCTCCCGAGGGGCAGTAACTGGGGTAGTCTCTACGGAATTTCTGTAATGTGCGGCATCGGCTTCACCATGAGCATGTTTATTGGTTCCTTAGCCTTCGAAAGCTCGGGGATGGACATCCAGCTTATCTTCGACGATCGCCTGGGAACCATTGTTGGCTCGCTCGCGTCCGCAACGCTTGCCTACATAGTCTTACACTTTTCGCTACCGAAAAATAAGTAAGATATTCAGTGCAACAGAAAACAAAAGGGGACATCAATGACCAGTGAATTAATGAGCCTGACCTGGGTGACAACACTGACCGCAATATTGTGGATGCCGTACATCGTCAATCAAATCGTAGTTCGCGGTCTGCTCGAGGCAGTGGGTTATCCCGAGAATCCGAAGCCGTTGTCTGGCTGGGCAACCAAGATGAAAGCAGGTCACGCCAATGCGATTGAAAACCTGGTTATATTCGCGACGCTGGTTCTCATTGCCAATGCGGCCGGCATCAGTAACGCAACGACGGTACTGGCATGCGAAATATACTTTTGGGCGCGGCTCGTGCACGTTCTGGCCTACACTTTTGCAATTCCCTGGGTGCGCACATTCGCATTCGTGGCAGGATTTGGCTGCCAGATAGTACTGGCGCTGCAGCTAATCTGATCCTCAGGTGGTGCGGCGTTGCTGATATTGCAATTGCCGGTCTTCAAGCTCCGTCCAGCGCTCCACGCTGGCGTCAAGCTCTGCCTGTGACCTCGAGTATTCATCTAGTACTGGTTGAGTGACGTCATGATCCTGCGCATAGAATTCGGCGCTGGCAACCTGGCTCTCGAAATCTGACACGGTAGTTTCCAGTTGTTCGATTTTTTTCGGCAATGCGTCGAGTTCGCGTTGTTCGTTATAGCTTAGTTTACGAGCAGCATTTTGCCTGCCATTTGCTGCGCCGTCGCTTGTGGGTGATCTTTTTGAGCCAGGGCTGTCGACTTCTGCAAGTTCCTTCCCCTGACGTAGCCAGTCGCTGTAACCGCCGACATATTCCTGCAATCGTCCACCCTGTTCGAAAACAATAGTGCTGGTGACCACATTGTCGAGAAATTGCCGATCGTGACTGACAACGATCAAGGTGCCGCTGTATTCGGCGAGCCGCTGTTCAAGCACTTCCATTGTCTCCATGTCGAGATCATTGGTGGGTTCGTCAAGAATTAGCAGGTTCGCCGCTTTGGTAAATAATTTCGCGAGGATTATACGATTGCGCTCGCCACCCGAAAGGGCTTTGACTGGCATCATTGCTCGCTTCGGGGTGAACAGAAAACCCTTTAAGTAACCTATGATATGGCGGTCGTTGCCATTGATATTGATGTAGGTGCGTCCGTCACCAACGTTTTCAGCGACAGATTTCTCTCCATCCAGCGTCTCCCTGAGTTGATCAAAGTAGCCTACTTCGAGATTGGTGCCATGTTTGATGGTGCCGGATTGTGCCTCGATTTGTCCGAGCAACAGGCGCAGTAAAGTCGTCTTGCCGACGCCGTTGTTGCCGAGAATGCCAATTCTGTCGCCACGTACGATCTTGATCGAAAAATTTTCAATAAGCGGTTCGTCAGTGAATCGATAGCTTACGTTTTTCGCGCGTATGACTTTACGACCTGACTGTTCGGCCTCTGAAATATATATTCGCGCATTGTCTTCACGAGCTACGCGCGATTCCCGTTCCTCACGCATTTTCTTGAGCGCCCGTGCGCGGCCCTCATTACGTGTCCTGCGTGCCTTTATGCCTTGCCGAATCCAGACTTCTTCCTGTGCCAGCTTCTTGTCGAATCTTGCGTTCTCTTTGTGTTCGACCTCGAGGGTTTCCTCTTTTCTGCGCAAAAAATTGCGAAAATCTCCTGGCCAGCTTGTAAGTTTGCCGCGATCAATCTCGAGGATGCGGGTCGCCAGTTTTTGCAGGAAGGCACGATCATGGGTAATGAACAGCACCGAGCCGTTGTATGAGCGAACTACATGTTCCAGCCATTCGATAGTGACGATGTCGAGGTGATTGGTGGGTTCGTCAAGAAGCAGCAAGTCCGGCTTCTGCACGAGCGCCCTTGCCAGCGCAACGCGTCGTCTCCAGCCACCTGACAACTCGTTCATGTTTTTTTCCGCCGGCAGATGCAGCTCCGATATCGTGGTTTCTACCCTTTGCTCCATGTGCCAGCCATCGTGCGCATCGATCTGCCTGTGCAATGCTTCCAGTTCACGCAGTCCGTCTTTGCCGAGATCCTGTTGAGACCTGTGCTGGTAATCATCGAGCAACGCCTGGATGCCAAGCAGGCCGGATCTGACCACCTCATGGACCGGCCTGTCGTGGGCCTCGGGCAGTGCCTGTTCAAGCTGACTGACTACCAGGCCTGTCTTGCGTACGATTTCTCCGCTGTCCTCGCTTATTTGCCCGCTGATAAGTTTGAAGGTGGTTGATTTGCCGGCACCATTGCGGCCAATCAGGCACACGCGTTCGCCGGCTTCGATCGTGAAGTCGGCGGCGGATAGTATCGTCTGGTCTGCAAAATCCAGCGATACTGCTTCAAATCGAATCAACGACACGTTGCGTTCTTGCCTGGGCAATCCTGAGTCAGAAGGACATGGGCGAAAGGATACACGCTGGCAGGCAGATCGTGCTCTCTTTGGGATTGAACATTTGTGGTGCTGGCCGTACTGTTCTTCGTTGACCTGTATCATGGTGACATTGTGGACGAAAACAAACTAATCGAGATTGAGACGAAGCTCGCACATCAGGAACACCTGCTGGCTGAACTCAACGAAGTATTGACCTCGCAGCAAGCGCAGATAGTAAGCCTTGAGGGCTTGTGCGCGGCATTGATCGACAGGGTCAGGGCTCTGTCTGAAACGGGTTCCGCAGCCGGCGACGAAGCGCCGCCGCACTATTGATGACTGATACTGGCGATTCCGTAGAGGAGAAAAAACTATGGACAACGTGCACTTCCCGGGTCTGATCACGGATCTTCCGGATTTTGACGGCCCGTTCGACGCGCATCGACTCGTTGCAACAGGTTGTGAGGTTCTGTTTGCCTCCTATCCGGCCGGCACATCGATTGAGCCACACACGCATGCTTCGGAAAATGTTGGCGTGATAACGCAGGGAGAATTGATTCTGACCATCGGGGGAATCGAAAAGCGCTACGCTACGGGCGACTGGTATCACCTGCAAGCGAATGAAGAACATGCGGCGCGTTTTGAAGTGCCAACCTCAGAGATCGAATTCTGGTTTCAGCGCGACGCTTAAGGAGGCCAGAGATGGCTGCACCAGCGAAAACCATGCAATACATCTGGATTCTGATTTTCGTCGTCGTCCTGGTCTGGTCAGGGATTGGTCCGCACGATTACCCAACCTGGATTCTTGAGGTCGGGCCAGCATTGATCGGTGCTGCCGTGCTCTGGCTTACGCGTGTATCGTTTCCGCTAACGCGCCTGACGTACATCCTGATATTGATCCATTGCATCATCCTCATGGTCGGCGGCCACTACACATACGCCGAGGTGCCTCTGTTCGACTGGATCCGCGATGAATTTGGTCAATCGCGCAATAACTACGACAAACTCGGGCATTTCTTGCAGGGCTTTGTTCCTGCCATCGTTGCCCGGGAAATCGTCATTCGTAAGAAAGTGTTTAACGGCGCAACCTGGCGCAATTTCTTTATTGTGTGTTTTTGCCTCGGATTCAGCGCGTTTTACGAATTGATCGAGTGGTGGGTCGCACTATTGTCTGCGGAGGCGGCGGACTCGTTTCTTGGCACGCAGGGTTACATATGGGATACCCAGTCCGACATGTTTTATGCACTGAGTGGCGCGATCCTGGCGCTCCTGTTGCTGGCGAAGACACATGATCGACAACTGCGGCAGCTAACTTAGCGGTGCAGATATGTTGATGGCGACTCAGACAGAACCAGTACGAATAGTGTTGGCAGAGAAGCGGCACCTCAAGCGGATACCCGTCATCGAACTTGCATGCGCCAGTTTGTTTACCGAAGCCGATCTGCCGCAAAACATACGACACAGAGTGACGGATGCAAAAACCTTGCGGGACGCACAGGCTGAGCACAGATTGTGGATCGCGCTCAATTCCACGGATAAGTCAGTCGGCTTTGCGATGGTGGCTGAATTGGACGGAATGGCCCACCTCGATGAGATTGATGTGCTACCAGAGTATGGTCGCCGCGGAATCGGTAGCCGGCTATTGCTGGTTGCCAGGGGCTGGGCAGCCAGCAACGGCTATCAGGCCCTGTCGCTGGTGACATTCCGGCATTTGCCATGGAATGCGCCTTTTTATAAGAAATTCGGCTTCATCGAGTTGGATAAGATGGAACTCGGCGACGATTTGGCGAGCCTGATTGAGGAAGAGGCCAGGGCGGGAATAGACATTCGTAATCGCATCGCAATGAAACTGCCGATTAGCGGCGAGGATAGTCAACGGTGAACAGCCGCTTTCCTGGCGTCGCTTTGTCAATTGCGACCGCGATGGTATTGGGAGGATGTTTGAGTGCACCGACGAATGCCGCGGTTAAAAAAGGCGCTGATGCGTGCGTCATCCTTTTACACGGTCTGGCACGAACCGCTGATTCGATGAACAAAATGCAGCATGCCCTGGAAAGCAGCGGTTACCACGTAGCGAATATCGATTATCCATCTCGTTACCGTGAGATCGAATTTCTCTCCGTTTTGGCAATTGAAAACGGCTTGAACAAGTGTCGCGAAAAAGGAGATTTCGACACAGTGCATTTTGTCACTCATTCTCTGGGCGGTATTCTTGTTCGTCACTACCTTGCGAGCAATGACATTCCCAACCTCGGGCGAGTGGTCATGCTTGGACCACCAAACCAGGGTAGCCACGCGGCAGATGTTTTTCGTGGTGTGCCGGGTGTCGACTGGATGAACGGGCCGGTGGGAGGTCAGCTTGGCAAAGGTCCGGAGAGCATTCCGCTGCGCCTGGGTAAAGCGGAATTCGAACTTGGCATAATCGCCGGTGACCAGAGTATTGATCCGATTACGTCTGCCGTGCTCGAAAATCCGGACGATGGCCGCGTTACCGTGGAAGAAACCAAGCTTGAGGGTATGCAGGACTTCAGGATAGTGGGCGTCAGCCACGCCTTCATTATGAAGGACAATGAAGTTATCGATCTGGTCACGAATTTTCTCGAATATGGCAGCTTCGATGCTGGCGTCATGGCTGAATAACGTCAGCATATGGACATGAGACGCTGCGCCTATCTCACGATGTAGAGCAACGACTTCTGGACCATCTATGTATCTTCGAATGCACGAAGAAGCGCCGCGGCGGTTCGCAGAAGCGTTCGATAACCACGTGAAGACAGTGCAAGGAATTGAAATGTGATCAGGTTTGCCT
>JBLHLN010000020.1:0-14930 GCA_047620565.1 Woeseiaceae bacterium | reverse complement strand
ATGCAGACCTGTTTTCACAGATCAATTTTGGTTTTTCCGTTCCTGACGAACGGCAATTTGACAACGCGTACATCCAGCAGACGTCTGCGAACTTCAACTTGCGCACGTACGTAATCGCCGGCCGGAATTCTTGCCATTGCGATTGACCGTTCAAGTGTCGGAGAAAAACCGCCGCTGGTTATTTCCCCGTCAGCAAGGCCATCGATTACGACTCGTTGATGGTTTCGCAGAATACCCTTGCCCTCAAGCAGCAGACCTGCGAATTTTTGTCTGTTTGAATTTGCGCGTACTTCGGCCAACGGACCTCGGCCGATAAAGTCTCTGTCCTCGGGGTCCCACGCAATAGTCCAGCCAAGGCCCGCCTCGAGAGGCGACACCGTATCATCCATATCGGTGCCATACAGATTCATGCCAGCCTCGAGCCGCAAAGTATCTCTTGCGCCGAGACCGCAAGGCGCAATGCCCACAGCGACGCATCGCCGCCAGAACCCTGCTGCTTCTGCAGCCGGTAGTACAATTTCCCAGCCGTCTTCGCCGGTGTATCCGGTGCGGGCGATGAACCAGTCGTCTGCTTCAAGACCGTAAAATGGCTTCAAGGCCAAAGCTGCATCACGCCATTGATCATCCAGCAGGGCTGCGGCAAGACTTCTTGCTTCGGGCCCCTGTACCGCGACCATTGCAAGCTCGTCGCGCTCGTTCACCTCAGTTGCGAACGCCACCGCGTGCTCATTGATCCAGGCGAGATCTTTCTCCCGGGTTGCGGCATTGACGATAAGTCGATACCGATTGTCTTCCAGGTAATAGCAGATCAGGTCATCAATGACGCCGCCGTTTTCATTCAACATGCAGCTGTACAACGCTTTGCCGGGCTCTTTGAGTCTCGCGATGTCATTGGCAAGGAGCTTGCGCAGAAAATCCGCCGTTCCCACCCCATGCAGATCGACCACGGTCATGTGCGATACATCAAACGCGCCCGCAGACCTGCGAACCAGGTGATGCTCTTCAAGTTGCGAACCATAATGGAGCGGCATGTCCCAGCCACCGAAGTCGACGATCTTTGCGCCTGCTTCGACATGATTTGCATAAAGTGGTGTCTGGCTCCCCATATTTCTGCTCCTGCCACAGCCTAAATACATCCATGCACAAAAAAAGGGCGACCAAATCAGCACCCAATGGTGCAAATTTGGTCGCCCCTCTGTCCTGAAACCTGAGAGATCGCTGGGCTCAACTCACTGATGAATTAAGTCCGCATACCCCTTCGGTGGGCCTTAAACGGCCTCTCTCCAGAGCTGATCAGCGTAAGCAGTCCGTGTGCCTGAGCGTTTCCGAGCGTGTTGCGCCTTCGGCGCCCCGTTTTTCCGGGGTCTCTTCTGCCAACGCTATTGATCAGTGGGTGCAATGATAGCCCGGTCACCGGGTTGTTGCCAGCATGCGTTGCGCGAGCAACAATGCGGCCATCAATTGAGGAAACCAGCAATGCAGCAAATCAAGGCACTGGCGCCATTATTTTTGATATTGGCGTGGGCGTCAGTCCTGGCAGGCCCCACGGAAGATTTCAACGCCTTGCTGGATGAAGCATGGGAGTGGCGCCTCAGTGAAAACCCGGTATTCGCATCGCGGTTGGGCGATCGTCGCAACAACGATCGATGGACAGACCTGAGCATTGACGCTTTTGAGCGACGCAACGAGCAACAGCAGGAATTTCTCCGTCGCCTGCGGGCTATCGATTCTTCGACCCTGGCCGAAGCCGATCAGCTGAACTACGACCTGTTCAGGCGAGCGCTCGAAAACAGCATTGATGCATTTCAGTTCAAGAGCTACCTGATGCCGATGAGCCAGAGAGGGGGCGTGCAGTCACTCGAATCGACGGCGGAAACGGTTCGTCTCGACAATGTGCAGGACTACGAAGATTGGCTCGTACGCATGGCACAGGTTGAAAATGTCATTGAGCAGACCATGGCGTTGCAGGAAGAAGGTCGCAGAAACGGGTACATGCCGCCGAAAATTCTTATGCAGCGTATTCCGGATCAGATTGGTGCGCAGCTCGTTGAAGATCCTCTGTTGAGCCCTTTCTACATCGCATTCGCCGACATGCCGGACTCAATTGCCGCCGACGACCAGGAGCGCATCAGGCAGGCTGCCAAAGATTTGATTGACGAGTCGATCGTGCCGGCTTTCAGAGAATTCAGTCAATATTTTAATGACACCTATCTGCCTGCGAGTCGCGAGAGTATCGGCGCATCCGAATTGCCCAATGGTGAGAAATTTTACGAACACCGAGCGCGATCGTATACGACAACGCAAATGACGCCTGACGAAATTCATCGAATTGGCCTGAATGAAGTCAAACGCATTCGCGATGAAATGCAGCTGGTTATCGACGAACTGGCATTTGACGGCACGTTTGATCAGTTTCTCAATTTCCTGCGCACCGACTCACAATTTTATTACGACACTGCCGAAGAACTTTTTGAAGGCTATCTGGCGATTTCAAAACGCATCGATCCGGAGCTGGTCAAACTCTTCGGTAAACTGCCGCGGATGCCCTATGGATTGAGACCAATTCCAGACAACATTGCACCGGACACCACAACGGCCTACTACAGCCGGCCTGCCGCAGACGGTAGCCGTCCTGGCTACTATTACGTCAACCTCTATCGCCCTGAAGTACGACCAAAATATGAAATGGAAGTACTGTCAATTCACGAGGCTGTTCCCGGCCATCATTTGCAAATCGCATTGCAGATGGAACTCGAGGAAATGCCAAGCTTTCGCAAATACTCCGGTTTCACTGCATTTTCTGAGGGCTGGGGTCTGTACAGCGAAAGTTTGGGCTACGAGATGGGTTTTTATAAGGACCCCTACTCAAGGTTTGGCGCGCTCACCTACGACATGTGGCGTGCCGTGCGTCTCGTTGTCGACACGGGCATGCATTACAAGGGCTGGACACGGCAGCAAGCCATCGATTTCTTCATGGATAATGCAGCGAAAACGGAAGCCGACATCATCAATGAAATCGATCGATATATTTCCTGGCCAGGTCAGGCGCTCGCCTACAAAATCGGCCAGCTGAAGATGCTTGAGCTGCGCGCTAAAGCCGAGCAAGCGTTAGGCGACAATTTCGACGTCCGGGCTTTTCACGATGCGTTGTTGGGTGGCGGCGCCCTGCCGCTGGAAATTCTGGAAACGCGTATGAACCGATGGCTCGCAGAAGAGTTGCGTCGTAACACAAATTAAAAAGTTTACTGACGGTTGGTCTTAGTGGCGCGCAGCGGGCGTTCCGGTCTGGTTCCGAATTCAACCGGTACCGTTCAGTGGCAAGGCTGTTTGGTGATCCGCCGGAAATTCGTTGCGACACCGTGTCGCCCTCGTGATGGGATCTGCGTTGGGATCGTAGATTTCATCAACTTTTTTAATTCGATGCCGAAGCCCAACGCAATTCGCAATCTGGATATTGAGCCCCGGCCTTGCGTTCATTTCGAGTATCAACGGCCCCAGTTCACGATCGATAACAATATCGACGCCCAGGTAACCAAGCCCGGTTACCTCCATGCCACGTGCAGCAGACTGCAAGATGAAATCCCATTGTGGAATGTACAGGCCTGCAATCAGCGCTCCGGTGTCAGGATGATCCTCGACGACGTCATTGCCGAGCACGCCCGTTAATGTTTCTCCGGAGCTGATATCAACGCCCGCACCAACAGCCCCCTGGTGAAGATTAGCTTTTCCGTCTGAAGAACGCGTTGGCAGACGTACCATGGCCATTATTGGGTAGCCGCGATACACGATCACGCGGATATCCGGGACCCCCTGGTAGCTCACGTCGGCAAACAATGGATCGAACTTCACGCAGTATTCGATCAGCGCAACGTCAGGATTGCCGCTAAGACTGTACTGACCACTAACGATATTCGACACGTGGTGCTGCAATTCTCCTTCGGGGATCAGAATTCCGCTTGCCGTTCGGTAAGAATCTCGCTTGCGCCGACCGCGATCGACGATTACGACAATGCCGTCACCGCCGCTGCCCTGCGCCGGCTTGATAACAAAGCTGTTGTGACGATCGACAATTCCGGCCAGCTTACGCACGTCTGATTGTCTGCTGATTACGCCGTAGAGCTTGGGCACCGCCATGCCCGCCTCTTCAGCCAGTTTTTTCGTCAGTACCTTGTCATCGACCCGCGGATACAGGTGGCGCGGATTGAGCCGCATGATGTAGTCAGTGTTGCGCTTGTTCAGGCCGAGTACGCCTGCAGCTCGCATGCGTTTTGCCATGCCAAACACTTTACTTGCTCGCTACTGGTTTGAATCGGGCAAGTTCTGTCAACCTGTAGCCTGTATAGCGTCCCAGCAGCAAAACAATGGCCAGCGTAACCAAAAGCAATTCGGGAAACGCGAAGATAAGGTGCTCAAGCCAGGCGAGGCCCATGGCCAGATAAGCAATAACCGCGACGACCAGACTACCAATGCCACCCCGTATGGCATCTGCGGCGCCACGTTCTTCCCATACCACCGACATGCGCTCGATGGTCATCGCAATAATGACCATCGGGAACAGCGCGACCGACAGGCCTGACTCCATTCCGAGTTTGTGAGAAACGACACTAACGATAAGCATCAATATCACAACCACAATGAGCACCGCGGCAAGGCGCGGCACAAGGAGCAATCTAAGTCTCTCCAGCAAAAACCTTATGCTCAGGCCAAGCGCAACCAGCAGTGAAAATAGTAGTGCGCCCCACAGGAGTTGCGTCTCACGGAAAGATAGCGCAATCAGCACCGGCATGAATGTGCCAAATGCATCAATGCCGATGATGTTGCGCATGAATACCATGATCAGGGCGCCAATCGGAATCATCAGTATTACGCTGTAAACGGCTTGCGTCCGAATCGGCAGACTGAACAGGGAGAAGTCCACGAGTACAGAGCCTTCAACCTGCGCACGCTGTTCTGCGATCGACATTGCGTCCAGAAAATTTTGCTGCACGGCGAAATTGACGTCGACGTTGTTACCACCTTCAACACGAACCAGTGGCTCGTTGCCGCGCCACCAAATCAGGAATCGCTCGGGTAGTCCTTCCGCGCCGCTGTTTGGATCGAAGTAGCGCCAACGATCGCCATCGTGAACTTCAAGCCACGGCCGGGGCTCGACCCTGCGCTGCCGGTCCTGCAGAACGATGCCGCGAATCATGCGTGCGGGAATTCGGGCAGCGGCCAGAATAGTGGTGATGGTTTCTACAAATTCAGCCGCCGTGTTTGAATCGGCCAGTAACAATTCGATATTAGCGTCTGGTGAAGGGTCGTTCACCAGACGCAGCAATTCTGCAGTAAAAGTTGCGGTGTCCGCAGAATGTTCGCGAACTTCGGCGACGATCACCTCAACGGCAGTTTTCAACGGCTCATTGATTACAGGCGGTGGCGGAAATGGTGGCGTTGTATCAGTTTGTTCGCTGCCCGGATCTTCGTAAACTACGCGACGATAATAAATCGTTTGCCGACCACTGGTTCTGCGCACCGCCCACTGAGCTTCACGCCCGCCGCTGACGTAGTTGAGATTGAACCCGTAGCCTTTCGAAACATTAAACTCGCGCAACGTACGGTAGCCTGGCGTCAGCGTTGGAATCTGCAGATTGACTTTGATCGTACCCGGTCCGGCGTCAAACTGAACGGACGTTTCTATGGTCCACACCGGTGTCTGCTGGTCGTCGGTTAACGGGAAACCCAGCACGCGCCATTTGTAGGCGAAAATAGCCACGCTGATGATGGTCAGCAATGCAGCAAGCATGTAGACGTAGCGCCTGGTCATGATCGAATGAACCCCGGCCTTTATAATTTTTGATTATTCCCGGATTTTACACTGAATCCGGGCGATCTACGGACTGATTGCGATCTTATGTACAGAGCATTCTGTCGTCGCCAGGCGACAATGATTCGGTTAAATCACGATCCTCCGGGGCGAGCATTGGCGTATGATGATTCTTCCATCCAAGGATAATTGCCAGTTTATAAGGTATACACGATGGTGACTTCGAGCAGAATTCGAATAGCAGCGCTCCTCTGGTTGTCAGCGTGTTGCAGCGCGATTGCAGCAGACGTTTTCACCTGGAAGGACGAAGGCGGTGTTATCCATTTCAGTCAATGGGCACCCGACGAGAAAAGTGACATCAGAACGCTTACCGTGCATTCGACCAATCCACCAGGTTACGAGCCGGATGAAGACCCTTACTCCATTCAAAATCAGGCGATACGAACCAATGAAACGTGGAAAGCCCTGGAGGAACGCAAGGAAGCAAGGCTTGAAAAGCAGCGCAAAGAGCCTCAGCGAAACAATCCTTATGATTCGTCGCAGTACGACTATTACGCGGCGAACCGCTATTACGCATCACCGGGCTATTACTACCCACCGGTTTATCGCCCGATTCGCCCGCCAATACGTCCGCCGCTGCATCGACCTAAACCATACCGGCCACATGTCGCGCCGGTCCATCATCGCCCGGCCGCCGCACCTGTAACGTTCGCACCGGACCCAATGCGCAGCGCTCATATAGGTCTTCGTCACAGTGCGGCCGCACGAGCATCTGCAGGTTTTGAGTAAGAATCCGGCTGCTGATCCGGTCCTGATGTGGAATGAGGCGCAACTGTGTTGTCACGCAACAGCAGTTTTTCCGTCCGCAGCTGTGTAGAATGCGCGGCTGTTTTGATCCACAAGCAGTTTTTCTGCTGAGAGTCTTTATGAATCAAGTACTTACTGCCCGTCGTGTATTTCTGGCTGCCATTGCGTCCAGCGTATTTATGTTCTCCGGCGGGGCCGGCGCGACAATTGTAGAAATTCGAACTGTGATGGGCGACTTTCAGGTCAACCTCTACGACATTGGCACGCCGCAAACCGTGGCGAATTTCCTGGGTTACGTGAATGGTCCTGTCGGTTTCAACTACACCGATTCCGTTTTTCATCGATCTGACCCGGGATTCGTTCTTCAGGGTGGCGGGTTTTTCTATGATCCGGGCGAACCGCTCAGCCCGATTGGGCAAAACGCGCCGGTCTTGAACGAACCGGAATTTGCTAATGTAGTTGGTACTATATCTATGGCGAGACCGGGAGGCAGCAACGCCGATACTGCAACGAATCAGTGGTTCATCAACCTGTCAGACAACACAGCAGGTTTGGATGGACAGGACTTCGCAGTATTTGGTGAAGTTATCGGCAATGGCATGGATGTCGTTATGGCGATTGAAGCGTTAGATACATTCGGATTTGAAAGTCCTTTTGCCGAAATCCCTTTGACGAATTACACCGACACGGATTTTACCAACCAGGTCGCGGTAGACGATACGCATCTGATTATCATCAATGAAATCGTGGTGATCGACGCGACAGTGGATAGCGCCGGCGCGGCGGGCCTCAATCCTCCAGCCAATACCTCGACAAACACTCCTCCACCACCACCGCCAACATCCGGCGGTGGCGGTGGTGGCAGCCTTGGCTTGCTTAGTTTGCTGATGCTGACGCTCATCTTTCGACGGCGGAAATTTGTTTAGCGGCGGATTTTAGTAAACCCCAACTTAGGCGTCCGATTTCGTCCAAATTCGGTTCTGTCGGCATTTACAATGTGCCGTATGGAAATCGAAGATTCACTGCATAAGCGCGGCTACGCACATCTTGGCCCTGTTTTAACAACAGACGAAGCGGAGTCGTTGCAAAAGTCTTATGAACAGGAGCGCCTCTTCCGCAGTCACGTCATCATGCAGAGACACGGCTTCGGCGAAGGTGAATACAAGTACTTTGCGAACCCGCTGCCGCAAAAAATTGCGGCATTGAGAGAATCGCTTTATTCAAAACTTGCGCCGATAGCAAATTGCTGGCACGAACGCATGCGATCTTCTACACGGTTTCCGGACACCCACCAGGCGATGCTTGCTCGTTGTCATGCGGACGGCCAGACGCGGCCAACGCCGTTACTTCTCAGTTACAATCGCGGCGGTTTCAATTGTCTTCATCAGGACTTGTACGGTAAACACGTTTTTCCGATTCAGGTCGTAGTCCTGCTATCTGACCCAAGCGAATTTCAGGGCGGTGAATTTGTGCTCACCGAACAACGACCGAGAATGCAGTCACGGGTTGAAGTGGTTTCACTGACACAGGGTCACGGTGTGGCATTCGCTGTAAACGAACGACCAAAGATAAGCAAACGTGGGTATTATCGGGTAAAAATGCGCCATGGCGTCAGCGAAATTCGCGCGGGCAAAAGGCAGACGCTAGGCATCATTTTTCACGATGCGGTATAAGTAACAACCATCCAAAACCCGAGGTCTTACAGATGAATTCGTTAAGTACAATTACGGAAATTATCGGTTGGTGCACGGTCATAAATTTCGGATTATTGGCGCTTGCAGCCATTGGTTTGATGTCGATGCGAAATTTAATAGCGCCGTTGCATTCACGGATGTTCAAAATCAGTGAAGACGATCTGTCGCGATACTATTTTCAGTACCTCGGAAACTACAAACTGCTCGTCATTGTTCTGAATCTTGTCCCGTACCTGGCATTGAAAATCGTTGCCTGAGCGCGACGGCGACGCTTCTCAGTTTATGCCCAGCGCAACCTGTACAGCTTGTGTACGGATCGGTCCGCTCTTATTAAAGAGATGCATACCAGCGCCACGTAAACGTGCCATTGGCGCAGAGTCGTTTGAGAACAGCCGGTTCAAGCCATCGACAAAATGCAACATGGTTTGGTTGTCGCTCTTACGAGATCGTTCGTAGCGACGTAACGCCGGCAGATCGCCCGGATTGTCACCGGCAGTCAGTGCCGCATCGATAACCAGCGCCAGGGCAGCGGCATCTGCGAAACCGAGGTTTACGCCCTGTCCTGCAAGGGGATGAACCGTATGCGCCGCGTCGCCTATTAAGGCCAATCCGGGCAATACATATTTTTCTGCGTGCTGAGCTCGAAGTGGAAATGCGCCCCGTGGGCCCGACGGTGTAAGCTTTCCGAGCACATCATCGGTCGCGGCGGCAAGCACTGTCTGTAATTCCTCATCGGTCGCGGCCAGCGCGCTATCTGCCAGTTCCGGCGTCGTCGACCAGACTATCGAGACGCGGCCGTCACTCAGGGGCAACAGTCCAATCGGACCAGTTGCAAGGAATCGCTGCCACGCTGTGTTGTTATGACTTTTTTCCGGCCGCAGATGTGTGACGAACGCTTTTTGCGGATAAGGCCAGGTTTTCAGTAGAATCCCGGCCTGTTGCCGCACGAAGGAATTTGCACCATCGGCACCCACGAGCAAATCGGCGCTGATTTTTTCACCAGAGCCCAGCAGGACAGAATATCGGTCCGCGGCTTTCGTCATCGAAGCTATCGCCGTGTCAAATTTGATCGAAACCTGCGTCTGTTCTGCCGCCGTTAGCAGGGCATGCTGAATCAGGATATTTTCAACAATCGATCCAAGTTGCGGTATAGCGAATTCAGCGGCGTCAAACTGCAGCGTCTCCGGACCGTCGACACTGCCCGCCGCATCCCACACCTTCATGTTGCGGTACGGACAGGATCGCTCAGCAACGATATTCTCCCAGACGCCAATCCGACCGAGGACTTCCGATGAACCCGCCGAGATTGCAGAAACTCGCAGTGAAATCTCATTTTCACGTTTGAATTCCGGCCGCGCACCCGCGTCGACAAGCGTAATACGCAATGCGTGCTGTTGTTCGCTGCGTGCGAGCAGATTGACCAAAGTCAGTCCAACCATGCCGGCACCGACTACAACGATGTCGAATACGTTTTTCACCCTAGCGGCACACCACGGGACAACCTCGGCAAACGCCCGGCGAGCCCCATCGTATGTTTCGCAAATAGTTTGCGAACACCCGGGATCAGGTCGAAGCCCAGCATGCCGATATTTCGCATGGCCCGAACTGGTGGTCGTGAATCTGCAAAAAGGCGCACGACACCGTCCGTAAACCGTACCAGTTTGCGTTGGTCATCCCGGCGCCATTCGACGTAATTCTCCAGGATGCTTGCGGATCCCGGGTCGGGTGGTCCCGCAACATCGATTTTCGCGTCGAAAATGCAATCGCAGAGCGCCGCGACGTCTCTCATACCCAGGTTAAAGCCCTGCGCCGCGACAGGGTGCAGGCCATGCGCTGCATTCCCAACCACCACACTGCGCTTCGCGATCAGGCTGTTTGCTTTGCTCAGCGCCAGCGGATATGCACCACGTTTACCGACCTTCGAGAATTCCCCCAGCCTGTAACCGAAAACGTCCTGTAGGCTAGCCGTGAATTCTGCATCGGACAGAGATAGCGATTCTTTTGCGGCATCCGGCGACTGTATCCAGACAAACGCGGCACGATCGTCTGCGACCGGCAACATGGCGATCGGACCATCTTCAGTAAATCGTTCGAACGCGCGACCCTGCGGTTTTTTCTCAGGCAAAACGTTACCGACTATGGCCCACTGAGCGTAATCAATCTTTGTGGCACTAATGCCCATCATCTCGCGAACCATGGAACTGGCGCCGTCGGCCGCTACCAGGAGTCGCGCAGATATTCTTTTGCTGAGTCCTTCCTCATCTACGGTCACCGCCACGCTGCCGTCTGCCTGATCGACAGCAGTGATGCTTCCGGGACAGATGAAATCCAGCCGGGCAATGTTTCCAAGTGCGTCCTGCAAAACCTGTCCCAGCACGCGATTGATCACCACGTAACCCAGCGCCTCGACTTTTTGTTCAGCCGCATCGATGTGCGAGAAACCGAACCGCCCCTTGTCCGAAACATGAATGTTCTTGATGGGTGTGGACGCGGCCACGACATCGGGCCACAAGCCCATGGCTTCGAACATGCGTTGACTGCTGCGTGACAATGCGGTGGAGCGATCGTCGAAACTGGGCTGCAGCTCTGCACCGCGCGCGACTGCCTCGACTACTGCAACTTTCAGATCGAGCGGCGCCAACGCCAGTCCGAGACTGGTTCCGATCATGCCGCCACCGGCTATGATGATGTCGTAATCCGTAGATGAAGTCATAAGAACATGTTGTCACGCGGCCATAAGTTTCTCGATCTCGTCCGCTTCCTTTGCGAGTCCTTTGCTAAGGACGTCGGGACCATTCGCCGTTACGGCAACGTCATCCTCAATCCTGACGCCAATGTTGCGCCATTTCGCAGGGACTTTTGAACTGGCTGGAATGTAAATACCAGGCTCTACAGTCGTGACCATGCCCGGTTCGAGGAAGCGCCATTCATCGCCGACCTTGTAGTCGCCGACATCATGTACATCCATGCCAATCCAGTGCCCGGTGCGATGCATGAAGAATTCACGATAAGCTTCATCCCTGATGAGTTTCGCTACTGTGCCCTCCAGCAGGCCGATTTTCCTGAGTCCTTTGGTAATGACCCTCACCGCGGCATCGTGCGGGTCGTTCCAATGGTTGCCGGAACGCGTTTTTTCGATCGCCGCCAATTGCGCCTCCAGCACAATTTCGTAGACGGTGCGTTGTTCCGCCGAAAACCTGCCGTTGACCGGGAATGTTCGTGTGATGTCGGATGCGTAGTAATCGTACTCGCACCCTGCGTCAATCAACAGCAGATCTCCGTCCTGCAACAGCGCATTGTTGTCGACGTAGTGAAGCGTACACGCGTTGGCGCCGCCGCCGACGATGGGCAGGTAGGAAACAGCCGCGTCATGGCGACGAAACTCGTGCACGTATTCCGCCTCAATTTCGTACTCGTACAATCCGGGACGAACGGAACACATCGCACGCCGGTGGGCGCCCACGGCAATCTTGGCGGCTTTGCGCATAGCCGAAATTTCCGCGCGACTCTTATATAGGCGCATGTCGTGCAGAATATGATCCAGCGCCATGAATTCGTGTGGCGCGTGAATGCCGGAAGACTCGCGCAATCGCAGTGACTTGATCCAGTCGGTTATGCGCTGGTCAAAATCGGCATAGGCTCCCATCGTGTAATACACGCGACTGCGAGATTCCATTACGCCCGGCAAAATATCGTCAATATCTTCAATGGGAAATGCATCGTCGGCGTCGTAGTGCTCGACGGCCCCGTCGGGTCCGCAGCGCGATCCGTCCCACTTCTCGCGCAATTTGTCACGATCCCGGCAGAAAAGGACGTATTCGCCGTTGTCGCGCCCGGGCGCAAGAATGGCGACCGCATCCGGTTCCGCAAATCCGGTCAGGTAATAAAAATCGCTGTCCTGACGATATCGATACTCTATATCACGGCTGCGAGTTCGGACGGGTGCGCTCGGCAGGATGACAATGCCGTCCTCACCCACCATGCGCATCAATGTCTTGCGTCGTCTGGCAAATTCACTTTTGTTCATAAAGTTATGGCTGATTGAATCCGGTTAATGAAGAGTGTCTGACTCGTCCGGCAGACTAGCTTCCGCGGGCGTGCGAAATTCTGCCAGTTCTTCGTAAGTGAGCTGTGCAGCTACGCGCAAGTATTCGACCAGTTCCACATAGGCGCTCTCCGTATCCTCATCTCCGGCGCCATCACCGACCGTTGCGCGTGTAATTTCCAACATATCTTTGATGATATCGGCCAGCGGCTCCGCTGCGAGGCGCTTCCTCAGGTCTTCGCCGTGTTTTTCAGTAACCAGTCCGTGCAGAAAACCCTCGCACCAGTAGCCCATGGCAGTCGCCCGACTTTCTGCCGGTTCTTCGTCCTCGGGCAGCAGCAACATGAACTCAGACTGGCGCTCAACCAATTGCCGCCAGGTGGCCGCACAAAGGGCGTCGAGCATGCCTTCACAATCACTGCGCTGGGCATTATCCGGATTGGTGTCTGCCAGCACCTGCGACATCCACAAGGACGCGCCGTCCGCGCCGGCAATTGCCAGTCGACTGCAAAGGAGCCCATGTACCTGGCCTGCATTCCAGCTCGACCCACAGCGCTTCAGAGACTCGTCGAGCTCATTATGATCAATCGCCTGGTCCATAGGTGTCTGTCGAATCAAATTTCCTGCCAACCGGGCCGGAATGATCCCACGTAATTCGCCGACTGGCCACGCTAAAAACAGCATGAACCGATTTCGTGATTGATTCTGTTCGTTGGCGGCTCTATATTGCTCCCATGGCCGAAGATGCAAATGTACAGTTTGAGCACGAACTAAAGCGACTTGAGAAGCGCGTAGATGCTCTCGTTCAGGTCTGTGATCAGCTTCAGGACGAGAATCGCTCCCTGAAGCAGAGGCAGGATTCTTTGACGGCGGAACGCGCCACCTTGCTGCAGAAGAACGAGCAGGTACGCGCCCGCGTCGAAGCGATGATCGGGCGGCTCAAAGCCATGGAACAGGGAGGTTAGGTAAGACTACTGATTCTTGCCTGAGCTTAGCCCTGACCTTGCGTGCCACAATTTTGACGAGTATCAATTTAGTTTTTCACCCGTTTTGTTCCGCAGGGAACAGAGCAGTAACGGAGTACCCGTAATGAATGATATGTATGCCCACGTCAGTGTTCGAATCCTGGAAAAAGAATACCAGGTGTCCTGTCCCGCCAACGAGCGCACTGACCTTCTCGATTCCGCCGAAGTTCTGAACAACAAGATGCGCGAAATTCGCGACAGCGGAAAGGTTGTGGGCCTCGACAGAATCGCGGTAATGGCTGCGTTGAACATGGCCAACGAATTAATACAAACCAGGGCAAGGGACGAAGCGCTGGAAGATGATGTGGGCGGTCGAATCAAACTTCTGTCAGAACGCGTTGAATCAGTGCTCGGAAACAATCAGCAGCTCGATCTTTAAACGCGAATAAATCAATAAAAACGATAAGTGAAGCAGGAAACAAGGCGCCTGTTTCTGTAAGCTATTGGTTGGCGTCTCCTGCGGTGTTCGATGCTGGCCTGGATACCTTTCGACCCTAACTTTTTACCTCGGGGTCGTGCACTGTTGGTGACATTTGTGCAATTCCACTACGGTGGCTAGCCTGTTGTCACCACGGCTGACCCCACCTGTTGCTCCGGTTCGAGAGCGACGGACGGTAACGGCACAGGCGGGAGACGCTTTTTCACCAGGTATGCCTATGCCATCTGCAGAATCCAAAACGATGCGACTGCAAAGTGCCTTGCGCGACCACGGCCTCAACGCTCGCAGCATGCTTTCAATCAGCGAACGTGAAACAGCAGCCGAAAAAATCGCCGATATCGTTACTCATTCGTCCTGGTTTCAACGCAGCAAATTCGTCGCGTGCTACCTAAGTGTAAATAGCGAGGTCGACACCTGGTCGATCATTGCGCGCGCATGGGCAATGAAAAAGCGCATTTTTGCTCCAGTTATAGAAAAAACTTCGCAAATGACTTTTCGTGAACTGTCTGCGGAAAGCAGTCTCGAACGTGACCAATACGGCATATTTGCGCCTCGGGATGGTGAATTCATCGATCCGCGCAAGCTCGATATCGTCCTAACACCTTTAGTTGCTTTCGACGCTGAAAATAATCGTATCGGCATGGGTGGTGGCTACTTCGATCGCACTTTTTCTTTTCTTAAGTACCGTAAATCGCATTTTCATCCAAAGTTGATTGGACTCGGCTACGCATGTCAAAAAGTAGACCACATTCCACCAAACCGTTGGGATATACGGCTTTACGACGTAATTAGTGAGTCGCAATAAAGCGACACTTGCCGAATTTGTGCAAATTGGCGCTTCGTTTTCGCTTTCTTCTCGCAAAAATCCGCAAGCAATGTTGTGAGAGCGAACACAAATCCATTTTTACTTTTTTGCAGTCGCTAATGCATTCAAAAATGGATTAATTGCAACAACATTTTTACGCAAGCAAGTTGTATTTTCGGCAAGCGGCAAACCACTCGATTTTGCCGCCAAAAGTGCGAACTATTTCACGCTTTCCAAAGTGTTAACGGCGTCACTTAACTTGCTGGATTTTTTGCTTCTGTTGTATATACTCAGCCCCGGGTACCCGAC
>JBLHLN010000019.1:0-15020 GCA_047620565.1 Woeseiaceae bacterium | reverse complement strand
AGGGCGTTTCCAGAAGGGCGCTTCTAAAAGTGCCGGTCAGAGAATCGTGGGATTGGGCGCGTCGCCGTAGACTTCCTCAGGATCAAATACTTTTTCGTTGTCGGTAAACTCCAGTTTGCGCAGCGCGTTTTCTCCGAGCGGAACGCGGCGGTAGAAACAGGAACGGTAGCCGACATGGCAACTGGCACCGCCGGCAACATCAACTTTGAGCCAGATACAGTCCTGGTCGTCATCAACCATCAGTTCGACAACCTTTTGCGTCAGCCCGCTGCTGGCGCCTTTGTGCCAAAGAGTTTGCCGGCTGCGGCTGTAGTAAAAAGCCTCTCCGCTTGCGATGGTTTTCTGCAGTGCTTCGACATTCATATAACCTTGCATCAGTAACTCGCCCGATCGTGCATCCGTCGTGACTGCTGTAATCAGTCCGCGATCATCAAATTTCGGCGCAAGGTCTGTGCCTTCCTCCACTTGTTCGATGGACTGGCGAGGCTGAAACGATGTTGTTGCACTGGTCATGGTAGTTTCCGATTTCTAATAGCCGATTTTCGTTGCCCCACAGGATGCGGGGCGGCAGATTATAAGTGAGCGCAGTAGCAAATACACGGCGATGTGTTGTTATCATTGCGCCCCTCATGATCGAGAATACAAGGACAGCGGCCCAACGGGCAGGCACAGCATGACGATATTTCTGCACGATACCCTGCGGGGCAAGAAAGTTGCGTTTGAACCGCTGCAGGCGGGTCAGGTGACTATGTACCTGTGTGGCCCCACGGTTTACAACTATGCGCACATCGGAAATGCCCGTCCTGCGGTAGTTTTTGATTTGCTGGCGAGACTCCTGCGTCGCAGCTACCAGTTGACGTTTGCCCGAAATATCACCGATGTTGACGACAAGATTAACAAGGCGTCTGTTGAGACCGGCAAACCAATCGATGAAATCACGGCTCGGTTTATCAAGGCATACAACGACGATATGGGTGCGCTTGGAGTCCTGCCACCCGACATTGAACCGCGCGCAACACAGCACATTGAGAAAATGGTTGAGATGATCTCCGAACTGATCGACAAGGGCTTTGCCTATGAGGCAGACGGTCATGTTTTGTTCAATGTGTCGGCGAATCCGGCGTACGGGTCGCTTTCAAAGCGCGATCTTCGCGAAATGATTGCCGGCGCGCGGGTTGAAGTTGCGCCGTACAAGAAAGCGGCGCATGACTTTGTTCTGTGGAAACCATCCACTGCAGAATTGCCCGGTTGGGATTCACCCTGGGGTCGGGGGCGACCGGGTTGGCATATCGAATGCTCCGCAATGTCGGCCGTACATCTCGGTCGCACCATCGATATTCATGCCGGTGGTCAGGACCTGGTTTTCCCGCATCACGAAAACGAGCTGGCGCAAAGCACCTGTGTACATGACGGTGCACCATTCGCGCGCTACTGGTTGCACAATGGATTCTTAAGTATCGACAGCACCAAAATGTCGAAATCCATCGGCAATGTTTTGCTGGTACATGACCTGATCAAAAATACGCCGGGCGAAGTAATTCGCCTGGCATTGCTTAGTGCGCATTATCGTCAGCCACTGGATTGGTCAGATGAATCACTGGATTCAGCACGACGTATGCTAGATCGCTTGTATGGCGCCATCCGCGGGGTTGAAGTGTCGCCTGAAACACTGGCATCAACCGAGCCACCGACAGCAATAGTCAAAGCGCTTGAGGACGATCTCAATACGCCCAAAGCACTGGCCGAATTGTTTAGCATTGCGCGTGCTCTGAACAAGTGTACGGACGGCGCGGAGCGTATAACGCTGGCGGCGCAGATCCTTGCTGCCGGCGAACTTGTTGGGCTGGTTCAGGAAGATCCCGAATCCTGGTTCTCCGGCGCCGCGGATGCTGAGCTGACAGCCGAAAACATCGAGAGTCTCCTGCAACAGCGAGAAGATGCCCGCAAGAATCGCGATTTCCAAACGGCCGATTCGATCCGCGATCAGCTTGCCGGTGCCGGGATCACCATTGAAGATAGCGCTTCAGGGACACGCTGGCGCCGTAGCGGATGAACGAAGTACTGAAAGCACAGCAGGAGTTGGTGGAGGAATTTAGTTTTTTTGATAACTGGATGGACCGGTACCAGTACATTATCGATCTCGGCAGGCGCTTACCTGAATTTCCGCAGAGCGAGAAAATCGAAGCCAACAGGATCAAGGGATGCCAGTCACAAGTTTGGTTTATTGCCGGACAGCGTGGCGACAAACTTGAATTTCAGGCAATCAGCGACGCTGCGATCGTGTCCGGGCTGATTGCCTTGTTGCTCAGGGTTTATAGCGGTCGCAAGCCGCAGGAAATTCTCAGTACTCCCGCTGATTTTGTTGCCGACCTGCAGCTTGACCAGCACCTGAGCCCGACGCGCAGTAACGGTCTGTCAGCAATGCTGAAAGCCATACAATCGTTCGCCGGTGACGCTGCAGGGACTGCATGAAATGAAGTTCCTGGGTGCCTTGCTCGCCTGGCCACTTCTTGGACTCGTTTGGATATATCGTACCGCTGTTTCGCCGCTGCTCGGCGCCAGCTGCCGTTTCGAGCCGACCTGTTCCGCATACGCGGCAGAAGCATTGCAAACCTATGGCGCATTCCGCGGCGGATGGCTGGTATTGAAACGGATCGGACGCTGCCACCCCTGGGGTGGCTCTGGCTACGACCCGCTTCCCGAAACGCCGGCGAATCGTCATGAAAGCGACTGACATACTTCGCGAGGCTGTCTATCCGCTGAGCGACCTTACGACGCTACTTGCGAACGTGGGCTTCGCACTGATCATCACACTGGTGTTGAGTGCGGTGAGTCTGGGTCCGTTTGGCCTGTTGAGCCTCGTGTTGCTTCTAATAACCATACCCGCATATTTTCGCTACGCACTTTACTTGCTGGAAGCGCGTGCCCAGGGGCGCAAGGCGCCGCCGGTCGGTATTGAGCTGTTTGACTGGGTGGGAAACTTTTGGAGTCTTTTTCCGCTGGTTTTTCTCGCGTTCGTCGTATGGCTGGATATCTATGTCTATCTGACAGTGTCATTAGCGGCCGCACAGCTACTATTGGCAGCATTGCTATTCATTTACCCGGCATCGATCGCGGTACTTGCAATCACACGTTCGCCGCTGGGCAGTCTGAGTCCCGTGAATCTTTATCACATGATCAGGCTTTGCGGTCGTGACTATTTGTGGATTGTGTTTGCACTCATAACCGTAATGTTTGCGATCTCGTATCTGTTTACTCGTGATCTTTGGCTCCTGGCGTACGTTGTCGCGGCAAACTATGGCTTCTTTTTGCTGTTTACGCTCACGGGAGCTGTATTGCATGCCAACAGCATCATGGACGAGATCGAAATAGAAGACCCGCTTGAGTCCAGTGAAGATAAACTGGCCGATGATTTGCTCAAAGAACGTCGCAATATCGCAACCCATGCCTACGGATTCGTAAGTCGTGGCAATCGCGATGGTGGCCTGAAACACATCCGCCAAAGGATCGCCGAAGAGACAGATGCCAATGCAGCCTGCCGCTGGTTTTTTCAGGAGATGATGAGATGGGAAAGCAAGGATGCGGCGTTATTTTTTGCGCAGGACTATTTCGCACACCTGCTTGCCGAACAACTCGAGAGTGATGCGCTAAAACTGATCTCACAATGTCTGCACGAGGATCCACGTTGGAAGCCATTACAACGAGATCGCGCTGCCGCGCTCGAGCTCGCTGAAAAATATGCGCGAGATGACCTTATCAGGTCGCTTAAGTCTTGATCGCCCGGCAGTTGCGGGACAGACGGCTGTTCCAGTAGTGGGTGACAGCCAGCGTGACTGAGCCGCATATTGTCAATGCGCGATCAGCAACTACGCCATATAAATTGTGCGCAAGCGTGCCGCCAACAAGCAGCAACAGAAGTCCGACAACACCCCAGGCCAGGATGCGTATGTCCTTATGGCGGCGAAATCCCAGCGCCAGGGCAAAAACGCTGACCGGGAACACGACCAGCAGCATCTGCACGTGCAGATGACCCTCGTTAAGCTGGCCAAGAAAGGGCAGCGCAACGATAACGACCGGCAGAAAAAGGCAGTGCAACAGGCACAAGCCGGATAGCGCTACCGCTACCTGGTCGAGTGTGTCCGACTCATTTACAGACCTGTTATCCATCGGCGCTTGCCGCTATCCTCAGTACACTTGGGGTTGTGCGAACCCAGAATGATATAACATAACAGTATTTACTGCAGCTAGTTGTTTTATAAGGTAAATTTAGGCGAGATGGATAAGAAACTACTCTCAATCCTGTGTTGTCCCATCACTCATAAGGGCTTGTCGCTGGCGCGTGCTGATGTCCTTAAATCAATAAATACTGCCATTGCAGGTGGCGGCCTGGTAAACCGCGATGGATCGACTATAAGCGAGACCCTAAAAGAAGCCCTGATCACGGACGACGGTAAGACAATGTATCCCGTCAATGACGGAATCCCGGTACTCCTGGAAGGAGAATCCGTGGTGATGGAACAAATCGACGCAACGTGACGAGGCGACTGCTGGCGGGCAGGCATGTATCATCTGATGAACAATAAATCTCCGTATATCGTGTGAAAATTTCGGCGAATCAGCTCGAGTCCCAGTTAAGGAAGCCCCTGTTACCGTGTTACCTGGTCACCGGTGATGAGCACCTGCTCGTCCAGGAGACACTGGATGCTATTCGTGCGGCAGCGCGGGAACAGGGTTTTGCTGAGCGCGAACTCTATGTCGCGACTGCAGGATTTGATTGGAACGAACTTGCCGGGGCGGGCGCTAACCTTTCGCTTTTTGCCGAGAAGCGCATTATTGAACTCAGGCTGCCGACCGGTAAGCCCGGCGTCAAAGGTGCGGCGGCAATCATCAAAATGATCGAACAGACAGCTGCTGATCTCATGTTTGTTGTCAGCGCTCCAAAACCTGATCGAAGCAGCGCTAACGCGAAGTGGGCAAAAGCACTTGAAGCCGCGGGCGGGTTGGTACAGGTCTGGCCAATCGGATTACGCGAACTGCCTGCGTGGATAAATAGCCGCATGCAAGCGGTTGGTCTGCAGCCGGACAGGGATGCAGTGCGACTGGTTGCAGATCGTGTCGAGGGCAACTTGCTTGCCGCACAACAGGAGATCGAAAAACTGCGTTTGCTAAACGGCGCAGGAGCACTTAGTGCTGCGGACGTGGATGCAGCCGTAGCTGACTCAAGCCGATTCGATGTGTACAAGCTGGTCGATGCGGCCATCGGCGGAAATGCGCCGCGGGCAATACGCATCCTCAGTGGCGTCAAGACCGAGGGTGTGGAGCCGGTCATCGTAATGTGGGCACTGGCGCGCGAGATCCGCATGCTGGCCGGGTTGGCTGACAGCATTGAGGCTGGCGGTGATCTGGGTGCGGCGATGCGTAAGGCGCGCGTATGGCAAAACAGGCAAGACCTCGTACGAGCCTGCGTCAGCAAACACCGGGCCGCGGATTTTTATCGATTGCTGCAGTTGTCGCGGCAGGCGGATGCGGCGGCCAAAGGTCAGTTAAGAGCTGATCCCTGGCAACTTGCGACGCAAATCGTGCTGGCGCTTGCGATCAGCGGCCGTAAAGCGGCGTGATAAGGAACCACTAAATTGAGCTCGATGGGAATTTTTGGCGGTACTTTCGATCCCATTCACTATGGGCATCTACGTACGGCATTTGAAATGTTGCAGGCTTTGCGCTTTGACGAGGTCCGTTTTATGCCGTGTAGAAATCCGCCACACCGCGGAACTCCGCATGCTAATGCCGCGTTGCGACTGGAAATGGTACGGGTGGCGACGGAAGGACAGCACGGTTTCGTCGTCGATGATCGTGAATTGCATCGCGAGGGGCCGTCGTATTCGGTGGATACTCTGACAACATTGCGCAACGAATTTCCGCTACGCCCGTTGGCGTTGATGATAGGCATGGATGCATTCCTGGGTTTGCCGAAGTGGTATCAATGGCGCGAGATCTTACAGCTGGCGCATATTGTCGTCGCACACCGCCCTGGTTGGCGTGCGCCGGACATGGGACCGCTGGGCGATTTGCTTGCCGACAGGGGCACACACAGGATAGGTGATCTGCACCAGGCGAAGTCGGGCCACATATTTATACACGACGTAACTCAGCTGGAGATTTCGTCGACGGAGATTCGCGAGCTTGTTGCGGCAGGTCGGGATCCCCGTTTTTTAATGCCGGATAAGGTCCGGGGTGTTATCGAGCGGAGTGCTTGCTACGCTGAACAAGATCGCGACAAGCCGGAGTGACAGAATTTTGCAATTGATCGGACTAATGAATGAATAGCGAACAAATAAGCGACCTCGTCGTCGCAGCACTGGAAGAGGTAAAAGCGCAGGACATTGTCAGGCTTGATGTAAAAGGACTCACTACCGTAACCGACTACATGATTGTCGCCAGCGGGACGTCGAGCCGCCACGTGAAAGCACTGGCAGACGCGGTGGCGGAAAAATCGCGGCAGGCGGGTCACCGTCCGGCAGGTGTTGAAGGTGAGGCCGGCGGCGAATGGGTGTTGCTGGATCTGCAGGACATCCTGGTGCATGTGATGCTGCCGCGTGTCAGGGAGTTCTACAATTTGGAAAAGCTGTGGTCGTTACGACCCGAAACCGGTCAAGCGCTCGCCACTGACGGCTAGTCGCAAACCAGTCATGAGTATCGGCCATGCACATTCGCCTGCTTGCAGTTGGTGACCGGCAACCTGCCTGGGTAGACGCTGCGTTTAATGATTATGCAGAGCGTCTTCCGCGACAGTGGCAGTTTCATCTGGACACTATTGCGACTGCACAACGCAACAAAAGTGTCAGCGCGGAAGATGCGAAGACCAGTGAAGGCGAAAAGATTCTTGCCAGGATAAAGCCGGCGGAATTTGCAATAGCGCTCGACGAAAATGGCCGGCAGTTCGCCAGCCGGGAGCTTGGTGAGAAGCTCGCTGAATGGCAAATCGTCGGGCAGGACCTCGTTTTCGTCATTGGCGGCCCTGATGGTTTGTCAAAAGACTGTCTGCGGCGGGCAAATCTGCGCTGGTCCCTGTCAAAGTTGACGCTCCCGCACGGGCTTGCCCGGGTATTCTTTGCCGAACAAATTTACCGGGCCTGGTCGCTGACAACCGGCCATCCGTACCACCGGGAGTGAGCATGTCTGAGCCGCTACTCCACCTCGCATCAGCTTCACCGCGGCGCCGTGAAATCCTTGCCGCGATTGGTGTCGGCTTCACGTTTGCAGGTGTTGATATAGATGAGACTCCCGCTACAGGAGAGCGCGCCACAAATCTTGTGATGCGCCTCGCTGGCGAAAAAGCCACGGCTGGCAACCGCAGTCAGCAGAACGGAATGCCCGTTATTGGAGCAGACACGATCGTGCTGGCCGGAGACCGGATTCTTGGCAAGCCGGCGTCGAAAGAAGACGCACTGGAGATGTTGGCGCTGCTCTCAGACAGGACCCACCGCGTTCTGACGGCGGTCGCGATTATTTCCGCTGACGATATGAAATCGGTGCTTTCGGATACGAAAGTTCGATTTCGCGAAATTACTCCTGACGAGGCAAGCGCATACTGGCAAAGTGGTGAACCGGAGGATAAGGCCGGCGCATATGCGATCCAGGGCAAAGGCGGCATGTTCGTCGAATCGCTGTCGGGCAGCTACTCGGGTGTGGTCGGCTTGCCGGTATTCGAGACGGCAGCATTATTGCGTTGGGCCGGCATTTCCGTTTTGGCTGAGGCTGCGGATCAGGCATAAATATGACAGACGAATCGCCCAAAGAAGAAATTCTGGTTAACGTAACTCCGCGGGAGGTGCGTGCCGCGCTGCTGGAAAACGGTGTCTTGCAGGAAGTTTACGTCGAGCGTGCCTCAAAGCGTGGGCTGATCAGCAACATTTACAAAGGCAAGGTGTCGCGTGTCTTGCCGGGAATGCAGGCGGCATTTATTGACGTCGGTCTCGAGCGTACCGCTTTCCTGCATGCATCGGATATCGTGCGCCCCGGATTTTCGGCTAACGGCAACGCTGGCAATGGAGCTGCGCCAATACCAGACATACGCGAATTGGTTCGCGAGGGTGGAGAGGTTCTGGTCCAGGTCGTCAAGGACCCGCTGGGTACGAAAGGCGCGCGGCTGACGACATTTATAACATTGCCGTCTCGCTTCCTGGTTTTTCTTCCCACTGGCGCCGGCGTCGGTGTCTCGTCAAGAATTGATGATGCCGACGAGCGCGACCGGTTGCGCTCGGACCTTGAAGATATCCTCGATGACGGCAATGGTGAAGGTCCTGGCGGCGTTATCGTGCGCACCGCCGCCGAGGGTGCCAGCAGGGATGCCCTGCGCGCCGATCTTGTGTTTCTCAGAAAGCTCTGGTCGGTCATTCAGCTTCAGTCCAGCAAATGTAAAGTAAAAACGTTGGTTCATGAGGACCTGCCATTGCCGATTCGCGTATTGCGGGATCTCGCGACCGCAGACGTGGAGCAAATCCTGGTCGATTCAGAGGCGGATTTCGAAAAAATGCAGGCATTCACGCGCAGTTTCCTGCCCGGGATTGAGCCGATGCTGGAGCTGTACAGGCGCCGTCGGCCAATATTCGATCTACATGGCATCGAAGATGAAATAAAAAAGGCGCTTGGGAGAAGTATTTCTTTAAAATCAGGCGGATATGTCATCATAGACCAGACCGAAGCGATGACTACCATTGATGTGAATACGGGCGCGTACGTCGGTCATCGCAATCTGGAGGAAACCATATACCGGACCAATCTAGAGGCGGCGGTAACAATTGCACGGCAATTGCGTCTAAGAAACCTGGGCGGCATCGTAATCATTGACTTCATTGATATGGAGGAAGAAGAACACCGAAATCGCGTTATGCAGGTTCTTGACCAGTCCATGGCCCGGGATCATGCGCGGCATCAGATAACGCCGGTTTCACCATTGGGATTGGTTGAAATGACCCGCAAGCGAACCCGCGAAAGTTTGCAGCACATCCTTTGCGAAGATTGTACGAGCTGCGATGCTCGTGGCTTCGTTATGACAGCAGAGACTGTGTGTTTCGAGATTTTTCGCGAAATTATTCGCCAGCACAGGCAGTTTGAGTTCGACGAGGCGCTGGTGCTTGCGCACCAGGATGTCATTGAACTGTTGCTGGACGAAGAGGCGAACGGTCTGGCGGAGACCGGAGAACAAATTGGCAAGGCGATTCGGCTGCAGCCGGAGTCGCTATATCTGCAGGATCAGTTTGACGTTGTTTTGGTTTGAGCAAAAAGAATCGTTAATTAGATGAAGGCAATTCTACGAAAAATATTGAAATACCTGGCCTATCTGGGTGCGGCCATGGTTATTTTGCTGGCAGTCGCTGTTGGCATTTTTCGACTGATGTTGCCGCGTTTGCCGGAATACCAGGAAGAAATAAAAGACTGGGCCAGTGCCGCTATTGGCATGACGGTGGAATTCTCGGGAATGAATGCGCGCTGGCGACTTAGCGGTCCGGAGGTTAGTTTCTTCGACGCCGAGCTCATGCGAGTGGCCACTGGCGAGCGCATTTTAACGACCCAGGAAGTTAGCGTCGGCGTCGGCTTGTTGCGACTGATAGCTGATCGCGAGCTGGTGGTGGATCGCATACTGATTCGTAGTACCGAAATCGACTTGCGCCAGGACGAGGACGGAAACTGGCTGTTGCAGGGCGAGTTACTGGATGAGTTGCTTGGCTCGCGCGAAACGACGACGGACTTCAGTGGCGATCTCGAAATCGTCGGTGAGGACATCACGGTCAATTATGAGCATCCCGCCTCTGGCCAACTGATGCCTTTTTCTATCGTGTCTGTTTCCGTAAGCCGCGACGGCAATGAGACTGGTGTCGATGCATTGCTCAATTTGCCGGACGAATTTGGCAACGAGCTGGAAATATCCGCGAACCAGCTGGTCAGTGAAGCCGACGATGGTATCTGGCGTTATTTCCTGGAAGCCGATGGCCTCAATCTCGAAGGCTGGTCGCGCTTGCGCAACGCTGGCTTGCCGGAAATGGAGTCCGGCCGCCTGGACCTGAGTGTTTGGCTGGATGTCGCAAACGGCGAGCTAATGCGGGCAACTTCAAACCTTGTGGCTGCGGGGTTGCGCGTCGGCGGTGCCGAGCCGACGGCGCTTTTTGGAATTCAGGGCAGTTTCGAATTTTCAACTGAACTTAACGGCTGGTTCCTGGCGGCAAATCAGTTTCGCATGACGACGGTTGATGGAGACTGGCCGGAGTCTTCGTTGCAAATCAGGGTCAACTCGTCTGACGACGGCGAGCTGGAGGCGATTCGCGCAACCGCGTCGTATTTCAAACTCGATGATCTGGCGTACGTGTCGCCCTGGCTACCGGAAGAGCAGCGGGCGAAACTCGCCCAACTTGCGCCTGCCGGAGAATTGCGCGATCTCCGTTCGGACGTCAGCCAGATGAATTCCGAACGGCCGCTTTTTGACCTGACGACTGATCTCGACAGAGTCGGATTTGCCCGGGCTGAGGAGCAACCGGGAATCCAGGGATTCAGTGGGCGTTTGCGCGCTGATCGTGATGGCGGCCGTATCGAGATAGAGTCAACTGACCTGGTTCTGGATCTCGGCGCGCACCTGCCGGAGCCGATCAATTTCGACGACGCATTCGGCACGATTATCTGGCGACGCAATGATGACGGTGTCACCGTACTTTCGGACAGCGTCAGACTGCGCAATGCTGACATCGACAGCGCAAGCAACCTGCAAATTAGTGTGCCCGCAAACGGTGACGCGCCGTATGTCGATTTCGAGAGCAGCTGGAGCGTTTATGACGTCAATTCGGTTGGTCGTTACTTACCATTGCAGTATGTCCAGCCAAACCTGTATCGCTGGTTAAGCGATGCTTTGGTTAGTGGCTACGTTACCCGTGGAACTGCGAAGTTCAACGGCGCGCTGGATAAATTTCCGTTTGATGACGGTGATGGCCTGTTTCGCGTCGACGCCAAAATTGAGGATGCGACGCTCAAATATGCGGAAACCTGGCCGGCGGCGGAATTCAGGCATCTGGATTTAGTGTTTGAAAATACGCGTCTCTATTCAACGGAAAATTCCGCGATCAATCTTGGCAATAATGTGGAAGACGCAGTACTCGAAATTGCTGATTTGCGCGAGCCGGTCTTGAAAATCGACGCGTTCGCGACCGGCACACTCGAGTCAATCCGCCAATATGTGATGCAAAGTCCGATTCATGATGTTCTTGGTGGGCAGCTCGATAGAGTGACAGTTGACGGAGATGCATCTTTCGATTTGTCGTTGACGGTTCCTATCTACGATCGTCTGAATTTTGATTTTCTGACGCGCATTCGCAGCAATGATGGCAGCATACAGGTACAAGGATTTGCCGCCCCCGTCACCGAATTGAATGGCGTCGTATCGGTCTCCCGGGAAGAAATATCCTCGGAGGCGCTTTTTGGTCGCTTCCTGGGCCAACCCGTCGATATCTCATTGCGGCGAGCAAACCAGGAAACCGCTGCATACAGTGTGGTGCTGGAGGCGACCGGACAGGTGACCGCCAGTGGTCTGGAGGCAGAGTTGGGTCTGCCGATGACCGGCATCGGTAACGGACAGACTGATTATCTCACCACGATTCGTTTCCCGAACGGGCGCGCGGAAGTGCCCGGCCCGTTGCAGATACAAATCGATTCGGACCTCCGTGGCTTTGGACTGGAATTGCCGGAACCACTGATGAAATCACCTGCCAACATGTCTGCATTGTCAATGACGATTGAGTTTCCGAGTGCAGACAGAATTTCTACAACTGGCAGCCTTGACGGTGAATACAATTGGAACTTCCACTTTACGAAAGAAGACGACGCGTGGGACTTCGATCGCGGTGTCCTTGCAGTCGGTGGCGAGTACCCCGCAGATGCTTCCATTCGGGGACTGCGAATCGACGGAGAGGTATCAGAAGTTCGCCTCCAGGACTGGTTGGATTTGGCACGACGCGACGGAAGCAATACCGGTCTGGGCAGCCGTATCCGCTCCATCGATTTAAATGTTGATAATCTGTACGCAATTGGTCAGCACTACCAGGACCATCGAGTGCAGGTAAACCGTAGTGGACTTGACTGGGTGGTGCAGATTAGCGGCGAACTCGCGGAGGGCACTATCACTGTCCCGTACGATTTCAGATCCGGGCGAGCAATGACGCTGGAAATGGAAAGACTTACGTTGCCCGGCAGTGACGAAGTAGTTGTCAGCGACGAAAATATCGCTGCCGCCGACCCGCGTGGTTTGCCATCGATCACCGTTAATGCCGCCGATTTCGCGCTTGGTGCGCGCAAGTTAGGCAAACTGTCAATCGAATTGCAACATACGAGCAGGGGCCTCGAGTCGAGCAACCTGTCTATCGTCGATGACACATTTACGATCGAAGGGTCAGCGGGCTGGATTATTGACGCGTATGAAGAATCGGGACAAAGGACCTTCATCGACGCCGCGTTAACGAGCACCGATATTGAACAGACCATGTTGCGGCTCGACTATAAACCCGGCATTAGCGGTGAAGACATGCGGGTTGAGGGAGACGTCAGCTGGTCTGGCGGTCCCCGGCAGGACTTCATGGGGGCGCTGAATGGCACGGTCTCGGCTCGCCTGGGGGCGGGTCAGCTCGAGGATGTCGAACCTGGAGCGGGTAGGGTATTCGGACTGATGAGCGTAGTGGCACTTCCACGACGCCTGTCGCTCGACTTTCGTGACGTATTCAACAGCGGATTCGGTTTCGATGAAATCAGCGGTGATTTTCGCATCGTCATGGGCGAGGCCTATACCTGCAACCTATCACTGACCGGCCCGGCGGCTGACGTTGGCATTATCGGTCGCGCGGGCCTTGTTAGCCGCGACTATTCCCAGGCGGCGGTCGTGGGTGCCAATGTTGGCAACACGTTGCCGATCGCCGGCTTCGTCATAGCCGGACCCCAGGTTGCGGCGGCTTTGTTGATTTTTTCTCAACTATTTAAAAAGCCGCTGAACAGTGTCGCGCAGATTAGCTATTCAATTGATGGTTCATGGGATGATCCTGTCATTGACAACGCGACGTCTGAGCATTTCGGCAAAATCAGCAGCCTGGCCGGCTGTAGCGACGCAGCGCAATAGACCACATAACGATGTAACATGACGCGCCCGCCTGAAAATCGTAATGAAGGATCGATTGTAATTGGATAAGGAATCACAAGACGAGACTGCTGTTGAGACCGTGATTTCACGAATTCTGGCGCCTGCCGGACTCGAGGAACGCCACATCAACCAGGCTCTGGCTTCTATCAACATGCGTGATGTTGACAGCGCCGACTTATATTTTCAGGTAAGCCGAAACGAATCATGGTCGGTGGAAGACGGTGTTCTGAAAGAGGGAAGTTTCAATCTCGAGCAGGGCGTTGGCGTGCGTGCCGTGTGTGGCGAAAAGACCGGCTTCGCATATTCTGATGAGTTGATACTTCCGGCACTCGAGCAGGCAGCAGGCGCTGCGCGGGCAATCTCCCGCCAGGGGCAATCCAAATCGGTGCAGGTTGCAACGGTGGCCAGGGCGCAGAATCTGTACCCGGCCACGGACCCCATTACCAGTATTACGGACGAAGAGAAAAAGTCATTGCTTAACCGCATCGACGCCGAGACACGCAAGCTCGATAAGCGCATTGAGCAGGTCATAGTCAGTTTATCGAGCAACCAGGACCTGGTGTTGATCGCGGCAGCGGACGGCACGCTGGCGGCCGATATCCGCCCGCTGGTGCGACTCAATGTGAGCATCATTGTTGAAGAGAACGGCAGGCGCGAACAGGGATATTCCGGCGGTGGTGCGCGGGCAGATCTTGGTTATTTTATTGGCAACGACCTGCCGATGGAATTGGCCCAGGAAGCCGTAAGGCAGGCCATCGGCCAGCTTGACGCTGAGTCGGCGCCGGCCGGAACAATGCCTGTTGTTTTGGGCGCCGGCTGGCCGGGGATTTTGTTGCACGAGGCGGTGGGTCATGGCCTCGAAGGAGACTTTAATCGCAAGGGGACGTCTGCTTTTTCCGGCCGGGTAGGTGAGCAAGTAGCGTCCTCGCTGTGCACGATTGTTGATGACGGCACGATTGCAAACCGCCGGGGTTCACTAAATGTGGATGACGAGGGCACGCCCGGGCAGTACAACGTGCTCGTCGAAAATGGTGTGCTGCGTGGCTACATGCAGGACAAAATGAATGCCAGGCTCATGGGTGTTGCGCCGACCGGCAACGGGCGACGCGAATCATTCGCCCACATACCCATGCCGCGAATGACCAATACTTACATGCTGGCGGGGCCCCATGATCCCGGTGAAATCATAGAGTCGATCGACAAGGGCCTGTATGCACCAAATTTCGGCGGCGGGCAGGTGGACATTACATCCGGAAAATTCGTTTTCTCGGCGAACGAGGCCTATCTCATCGAGAAGGGCAAGCTGACGACACCGGTGAAGGGCGTCATGCTGATTGGCGATGGTCCGGAGGTCCTTGGCAAAATATCGATGGTAGGCAATGATTTGAAACTGGATCGCGGCGTCGGTACCTGCGGCAAGGATGGCCAGTCCGTGCCTGTCGGAGTTGGACAGCCTACATTGCGCATTGACGAATTGACCGTCGGCGGTACTGCCTGAGAAACCTCAAAGGCATTCAATAACATACAGTGTCTAGTTGCCCACAAGGCTGAACAGATGATGGCAAGTCGACTGGACTGGCGCCAGCGCGCGATAGACAATCAGTCCGGCCCGAGAAAATGTGAGGTACATCATGTGGGTGTCCAAACCAATTTACGAAAGCTTGCCGTATTTTTATTTGCTGACTGGCATTGTGTGTCTCGGTGCGTCGATGTATCTCAATCACTGGCACTGGCCAACGATTTGTTTTGTCGTCGGCCTTGCCAGTCTCGTTGGTGGATTGGTGGTGTTATTGAAGCGTCGGGATTTTCGCGACTATGACCGGCGTGCCGGTCGCACAAGAGATATATA
>JBLHLN010000018.1:0-15512 GCA_047620565.1 Woeseiaceae bacterium | reverse complement strand
CGAACACTCTATAGAAGTCTGGGAGCACGCCACGCAACTGGCACAAATGCGTGAACGTGCAGGTGCTGCCCCTGCGGTCGAGCGTTTACGAACAGAAATTCGAGTCGCGAAGGCGGAGCTGCAACGGGAGAATGCGGAACATGAACTCCAAGCAGCAAGAGTATTGCTGGCGGCTACCTGGGGGAATTCAACGCCGAACTTCGGCATCGCAGATGCAATGCTTTGTAATCTTGCAGAGTTGGCGCCATTCGAAGTCGTTGCGACAAAACTCGACAGTAACCCTGATTTACTTCGCTTTTCTTCCGAGCGACGCCTGCAGGAAGCTCACGCGCAGTTAGCCACGTCACAACAACGACCCGGCTGGACACTTTCCGCTGGCGTTCGCAGATTTGAGCTGCTTGACGACCATGCCCTGGTATTCGGTATGTCGGTACCGCTCGGCTCATCCTCTCGATCCGCTCCCGCTCTGCGCCGTGCCAATGCGTTAAGCCAAAAATCGGAGTTTGACGAACAGCATGCGCGACTGGATATTCGCGCAACGCTTTACGAGCTTTACCAGGAGCTGCTTCACACAAGTAAAGAAGTGGAGCTATTTGACAAAGAAATCCTGCCGCGAGCCGACACGATACTGAATGACATAGAAGACGGTTATCGGGTTGGCCGCTTTTCTCAGTTGGAATTGGTAAACGCGCAGGCTGAAATTCTGGCGGCACGCGCCGCCAGACTGGACGCGTGCAATAACCATCATCTTTACCTTATTGACATAGAACGATTGACGGGAGGCGGCTCTATTTGGCTCGCACCGGTAACAGGAGCCACACCATGAAGCGCAGCTTTCGATTCAGACTTATTTGCGTAGCGGCCGGTTGTGGCCTGATGCTTTCGTTTGCCGGATGCGGTAATCAGCAGGACTCCGCGAGTGGTGATGACCATGGTGCGGTGGCGCAGGAGGCGCAGGATTTCGAACGCGGTCCGCACAATGGACGGCTACTTCGGGACGGCGATTTTTCTCTGGAAATCACAATCTTCGAAACCGGCGTTCCGCCCGAGTTTCGAGTCTACGCTTTTCAGAATGACCAACCTATTGCGCCAAACTCCGTCGACCTTTCGATTGAATTGGGTCGATTAGGCAACCAGGTTGACCCATTTAGTTTTTCCGCACAAAGCGACTTCCTCCGTGGAGATGCAGTCGTTCTTGAGCCTCATTCATTCGATGTCTCGATATCGGCAAGACACTCCGGTAGCCAGTATCAATGGCATTACGATTCTTACGAGGGACGCACTCAGATTGAGCCTGACGTTGCGAGCGCGATGGGCATTGAAGTTGAGCAAGCTACCAATGGACTGGTTCGCGAGACAGTCGACCTGCAAGGTACCGTGCTGCCTCACCCAGATGCAGTGACGGAGGTCCGTGGTCGGTTTCCAGGCCTCGTCCTGTCTTTGGAGAAAACAGTCGGCGATAGCGTACGACAAGGCGAAGAATTGGCGCGCGTGCAATCGAACGAGAGTCTGCAGACGTATGTTGTGACGGCGCCGCAGGACGGTACTGTGATCGAACGGAATGCATCAGTAGGGGGTGCATCGAGTGACAGGCCGCTATACGTCATCGCGGACATGTCCCGGATGGTTGCCGATTTCAAAATCTACCCGCGCGATCTTGATCGTGTTGCGGTGGGACAGACTGTCCAGGTTTTAACCAGTGTGGATAGCTCAACATCAATTGCCGGCACGATAGAACGCATATTACCGACCCTCAATCCCAACAGCCGGGCTGCTTCTGCGCGCGTGCTGCTGAAAGATACGGATGCCACATGGCGACCTGGCCAATTCGTGACAGGTATTGCCGTCGTAGCCGAACACAATGTATCGCTGGCCGTACGTGAAAGCGGATTGCAATCATTTCGTGATTTTACGGTCGTCTATGCCCGGGTTGGTGACACCTATGAAGTCCGCATGCTGGACCTGGGCCGCCGTGATGGAGAGTTTGTCGAGGTTCTTGGCGGGCTCGAACCGGGCGCGACCTATGTGACTGAAAATTCATTTCTTGTGAAAGCCGACATCGAAAAGTCCGGCGCCAGTCACGATCACTAAGGGAACAACGCTCATGCTCGAAAGAATCATTGACATAGCGTTACAGCGTCGCGCACTGATACTGACCGCAGCTATCGCACTCGGCGGACTTGGAATCTACAACTACCAGTTCCTGCCGATTGATGCGGTGCCTGATATCACCAACGTTCAAGTGCAGATCAACACAGAAGCGCCCGGCTTTTCGCCGTTGGAGACCGAGAGCCGAATTACGTTCCCGATTGAAACAGCCCTTGCAGGATTGCCACGCCTCGATTACACGCGTTCTGTTTCGCGCTACGGACTGTCGCAAGTGACTGCCGTCTTTGAGGAAGGAACGGATATCTATTTTGCACGGCAACTCATCAATGAGCGCCTTGCACAGGCGCGTGGACAGTTGCCTGAGGGTCTGGAACCGGAGCTCGGTCCCATTGCGACCGGGCTTGGTGAAATTTTCATGTATACGGTTTCGTCAGCACCGGGTGTCGAACACGATCCGATGCATCTGCGAGAAGTGCAGGACTGGATCATTCGCCCGCAGCTTCGGCAAACACCTGGCGTTGTCGAGATCAACACCGTTGGTGGCCACACCAAGCAGTTTCTGGTCGCGCCTATACCGGAGAAACTGCTTGCTTACGCCTTGTCGCTGGACGACCTGGTTGCTGCTCTGAAGGCAAACAACGCCAACGTTGGCGCCGGCTACATCGAACGTTCCGGCTCGCAATATTTGGTCCGCTCGCCGGGACAAGCGACCGGGCTCGCCGATCTGGCCGACATTGTTGTGGGGTCCCGATCAGGCATACCTATCTATGTTCGCGACGTAGCGACCGTTTCGCTCGGTCACGAATTGCGAAATGGGGCCGCCATGCAGGATGGCCGCGAGGTTGTACTGGGTACGGCATTCATGCTCATCGGAGAAAACAGCCGTACGGTAGCCCGAGCAGTTGAGCAAAAACTTGCTGAGATTCAACCATCGTTGCCAGATGGAGTGATTGTTGAGGAGCTGTACAGTCGTTCGCACCTCGTTGAGCAGACCATCGGTACCGTGCAGGAGAACCTGGCGGCCGGTGCGTTACTTGTCATCGTCGTTTTGTTCGCGATGCTTGGTAACTGGCGTGGTGCGCTAGTCACGGCAGCCGTAATCCCGCTGGCAATGTTGATGACCATCACAGGTATGGTCGAGTCGGGCGTGTCCGGTAACTTGATGAGCCTCGGTGCGCTGGACTTCGGCCTGATCGTCGACGGCGCAGTGATTATCGTGGAGAACTGTCTCCGGCAACTCGCAATCGCCCAACGAGAACGTGGCGGTTTGCTACCTTTCAAGGAGCGTCTAGAGGTTACTCGAGTCGCTACTCGCGAGGTACTGAAACCCAGCATCTTCGGTATAGCAATCATTATCATCGTGTATTTACCGATTCTCACGTTAACCGGTGTAGAGGGAAAAATGTTTCGCCCAATGGCATTGACTGTGAGTGGGGCTCTGCTGTCCGCGCTGCTACTCTCAGTGACCTTTGTACCGGCGGCAGTTGCAGTCTTTGTATCCGGAAAAGTGCAGGAACGTGATAACTGGCTGATGTCGATGGCTCACCGTGGTTATCGACCACTGCTATCGTTTGCGTTGCGGGCCCGCGTACTGGTCGTCGCAATCGCCGCCTTGATGTTGGTCGGTGCCGGCGTGCTGGCCGGCAAACTTGGCGCCGAATTTCTGCCGACGCTGGACGAAGGTGACGTGGCAATGCATGCACTGCGAATTCCGGGAACCAGTCTTAGCCAGGCTTTGTCGATGCAAAGCACTCTGGAAGAGCAGATCAAGGCGCTGCCTGAGGTGCTGCATGTGTTTTCCAAGATTGGCACTGCAGATATAGCCACTGACGCCGTGCCCCCGTCGGTTGCCGACACTTTCATCATAATGAAACCGCGAGACGAGTGGCCAGATCCGCGCAAGCCGAAAGCCACACTGGTTGCGGAAATGGAATCGACAGTTAATCGTATACCGGGAAGCAAATACGAATTCATTCAACCAATTCAGATGCGGTTTAATGAATTGATTGCTGGCGTGCGCTCCGAAGTTGCGATCAAGATATACGGCGACGATCTGGATACTCTGGTGGATCTTGGCGGGCAGGTAGAAACGCTGTTGCAATCTGTTGCAGGTAACGCCGACGTGCAGGCGGAGCAAGTCACGGGACTACCCATGCTTACCGTAACACCGAATCGTGCCAGCCTCGCACGATACGGCCTGAACGTGGCTGATGTTCAGCGAACGTTGTCCATTGCCGTTGGTGGCGCTAGAGCCGGACAGATTTTCGAAGGCGATCGGCGATTCGATGTTGTCGTACGTCTGCTTGATGACCGCAGGGAGAATATTGAGGCCATCAGCAGTCTTCCAGTCACGCTACCGGATGGAACCGGGCTCCCGCTGTACGAGGTTGCTGACATCGAAATTGTCATTGCTCCGAACCAGATTAGCCGTGAAAACGGCAAGCGTCGTATTGTTGTCACTTCAAATGTTCGTGACCGCGACCTCGGCACGTTCATTGACGAATTGCGTACACGAATGCCGCAAAGTGTGGAGTTTCCGCCTGGATATTGGGTTGAATATGGCGGAACCTTTGAGCAGCTGCAGTCCGCCAGCGAACGCCTTAGTATTGTCGTGCCACTGGCACTCCTCCTGATTTTCGCACTGCTATACGGCGTGTTCGGCTCGGCACGCGACGCGCTGTTGGTTTTCAGTGGTGTACCACTCGCACTGACCGGCGGGGTGCTGTCATTGTGGCTTCGTGGGATGCCATTTTCTATTAGTGCCGCCGTTGGCTTTATCGCGTTGTCTGGTGTGGCCGTATTGAATGGCCTTGTAATGCTGTCCTTTATTCGAGACCTGCGCGCTCAGGGACGACTGATTGAGGATGCAATTATCGAGGGAGCCATGGTCCGATTGCGACCCGTCCTGATGACGGCGCTGGTTGCCAGCCTGGGATTTGTGCCTATGGCTCTTAATGTTGGCATTGGCGCGGAAGTCCAGCGTCCGTTGGCGACCGTCGTAGTTGGCGGCATCCTCTCCTCCACCTTATTGACGCTCCTGGTGCTGCCGGCGCTGTATCGTCTTGCTGGTGCTCGGGACGTAGCTGACTGACCAATTGCCAGAGCCCTGCCGGAAAATTGCCGGGATCAGTCCGGATTCGTTATGACTTGTCAGGCATTGAGGTCCGCGGGCGTCTGCTTTCGGCCAGAAGCAGACGTCCAAAAAACGACTGACATCGAGAACGTGTATTGTGATCAAATCGAAATGGCGGTCCTGGTGATGTGAATCAGGAATAGTTGTCTCTGGCACCACAGAGGCGCCTCATTGACTATCCATAGAATAATAGCCCTGCCAGATTTGTCTAACAAGAACTGAAGGTCAAAAAACATGTTTATAGGAAGACTGTCGAAGTCAGAAAACTTTCCTGCTTGCACGAAATATACGTATCTTGATGCGGCATCCATCGCGTTAATGTATCAGGGCGCAACTGATGCGACTCAGGCCTGGCAACAGGATATCGCGGAAAATGGCACAGCGGCTTTATCAGAAAATTCCGAAGATGATATTTTCGAAGGTTTGCGCGCGGCCGGTGCCGAACTATTCGGTGCGAACGCCACGGATATTGCCGCGGGTTCCAGCACTACTGAGTTGATATCGTCATTAGCCTGGTCAATGCTGCCCGACAAAGATCAGGTAATTGTCGGAACTGATGTGACATTTCCGACCACTCTGTACCCCTGGGCACGGGTCGCCCGACACGTTGGCTGCGAAGTGAAAGTTGCGAAAGCGGACGACAAGGGATGCATTGATACGGAAGAACTGCTCTCTTTGATTGATGACCAGACAGCGATCGTGGCGCTTTCCCACGTCGAATTCAAAACGGGTCAAACATACGATTTAAAGGCGATTAGCGAGAAAGCCCACCATCACGGTGCACGGGTTGTTGTGGATGCGACTCAGGCAGCTGGCCAGGTGCCAATTGACGTGGCTGACTCGAAAGTCGACGCGTTAGTGGCGGGCGGCTACAAGTGGAATTGCGGCCCTTTTGGTGCAGCACTAATGTATGTTACACCCGATCTTCAAAGCACACTGGATCCAGGAATAGTTGGCTGGCGAAGTCATGAAGACATCTGGAGCCTTGATGCAACCCGCCTCAATTTTCACGGATCGGCCCGCAGGTTTGAGGCCGGAACGATTGCTTATGGTTGCGCCATAGGACTGGGAAAATCTATAGAACACCTGAATACCATCGGTATCGATAACATTCTCAATCACAACATGGCATTGAATTCGATATTGGAAAAAGAACTAATAGACAGAGGTGCCGTTTCGCTTATTTCGGAGTCCGAGCGCTCATCGATTCTATCAATGTATTTTCCAGATCGGGACTCCGAGGAGATCGCGAGAGAACTGAACGATGCGAAAATATACGTCTCCTTTCGCAATACAATACGAGTGTCACCACATCTTTATAACGATGAAAACGACATTCGCAGAACAGTCGAGATCATTGATACTGTCCTTAACAAATAGTAAGAATATCGACCTATGCCCAGATGACACGATTTCTATTACCATCCGTTACCGGCGCCCTGCTTTTTGATCTTGCGTCCGATTTTACCGATCGGTCTGACCGATTTAATACTTATTTTTGTAACCAGGACAATAATCGTTACACCAGTATTCATGTTTGCTGGATGGCTTATCTTTTGAGTTGGGTAAAACGGCGGCTATTGACTCAAAACGGACATCGTCACGATGACGACACCGTGGCCGACCTGCCGGCCACAGTCCGATGTAGGGGTATCCACCTATAGAGGCTCGTTCAATCCAAGCTACATTTAACCTGACGTAGTTTGAATTGAAAATAGAAAACCCGTCGACTGATGGGAGCGATAGGCCACAGGATTTCGCTTTCGTCAGGAGGCGATGGACGACTTACCGGAGAAATTGCGATAGCCGGGCTAACTTAATGAATGCCAAGATAGAGGGTAGATCAATGGGTGTGCGAATCGAAGACGTTGACGAGGGCAAGCTCGAAGAACTACAAGGAAAAGTGATCACTGACGTCGCGGGTTCCATGGGCTTATTAATGGCCTACATGGGGGACCAGCTTGACCTGTACAGTGCCCTGGCCGAGATTAGCCCGGCGACAAGCAAGGCTTTAGCCGAGAATACTGGCATGAAAGAGCGCTATTTACGTGAATGGTTATCAGCTAATGCGGCCGGTGGCTACATTGAATACGACTCTGCATCACAACAGTTTTCCATGACGCCAGAGCAAGCGATTATCTTCGCGGCCGAGGGAAACCCCAATTGTATGCAAGGTTTCTTTCAGGCGGTAGTTTCCGGATACACCGACGAGCCCAAGTCAACAGAAGCCTTTCGCTCCGGGGAGGGATTACCTTGGGGTGATCATAGTACGTGCCTGTTCTGTGGCACGGAGCGTTTTTTCAGACCGATGTATGCGGCAAATTTAGTCGAGTCCTGGATTCCTGCACTTGACGGCGTAAAAGAGAAACTCGAGTCCGGCGCGAAGGTTGCGGATGTCGGATGTGGACACGGGTCATCGACAATCATTATGGCCCAGGCATTCCCAAACTCGACATTCCACGGCTTCGACTTTCATGGACCATCAATCGAGCAAGCGAGAGAGCATGCTCGAGCCGCTGGTGTCGCCAACAACACAATTTTCGAAGTAACGACGGCGAAGGAATATCCTGGCGAAAATTACGACTTTGTCGCCATATTCGATGCTCTCCACGACATGGGTGATCCAGTCGGAGCTTCCAGGCACATTGCAAGTACACTCGCAGAAGGCGGAACGCTCATGCTGGTGGAGCCCTTTGCGGAAGACAATCTAGAGGACAATTTGCATCCGCTGGGACAGATCTACTATTCCTTCTCTACCACAATCTGCGTACCTAACTCCTTATCGCAGGAGGTTGGGCTTGCATTAGGTGCCCAGGCAGGCGAGAAACGATTGACAGCAGTACTCAATGAGGGAGGCCTTGGGCATGTTCGGCGCGCTGCGGAGACACCCACGAACATGGTACTTGAGGCGAGAGTTTAGTCAGTACGCAAGAAGGGTGATAATTGTAGGATCGCCGATTTCGTGTCTTTGTTCGACTGTCTTGACCGTCCGCTAACGGCCGGAAGCAGCCGCTGGTCTGCTAAACTTATGAGGGGCCACTATTGACCCAATGCGGCCATTCACGCGCAGCCGAAAGAAGTTCGTATAGTTACTATTAAGTCTCCTCATCAAAGATGACGCCTCTCGCGGAAAAAATCGATACTCACCCCAAGAAACAGGTGCTCTACAAGTTTCTTCTCCTCTCTCTATTGCTGGCTGGTTACTTTTCTTACCTTGCTTTCCGATTCGACCTAACGACTGGTGCAGTAGCATCTGCACTTACCTGGTCATTTTTCGTTCTATGTACACCGATTGCCGACGCCGGCTTCTTGTTGGACTTCCCGCTAAGACTTTTATTTGGCATTCGAATGCTGATTTCGGAAATTGTTGTTTGGGCTATCGCAATTGCGATAAACGTCGTTTCATTGCTCTATTTTGTTGAGTATTACCAAACAACGAAACTGACTATGCTTTTACACGCTATTCTTACAATACCCTATCCATACTGGGCCGTTATCCTGCTGTCAGGAGCAGGCACATTTCTCTCGATTCGATTTGCCGATGAACTCATGGATGTTGCTCATCACAGGGACAGGGAGTTTTTTCACCGCCATAGTCTTAAACATGAGATCGTATTGATAGTATTTTTTATTTTTGTACTGATTGGCTACTACAAACTTATAGCTTCGCTCGGCATTGAATCTGGTTTCTGATGAAGGTACACCAATTCGCATCCCCAATTTAGATCACAGGATGTCCGCTTCCGGCCGTTAGCAGCCCGTCGATTCACTCGATTTCCAGCAGCTTGAATCGCCGTTCTCGGTGAAAGCGGACTTACAGGCGAGCGTTTACAGGCCTATAGTGCACAAATGAAGAGATCTTCGAAAGCTGCTTTGCTATCTGGCCTAATTTTTCCTGGCATCGGGCACATCGTCCTAAAGCAGTATTTACGCGGGACAGCCCTGATGCTTTTCGCGCTGGTAGCGTTGTCAGTGATCGTCACTAGGATATATCAGCGGGCGCTGACGATTGTCGATGGTATCAATAGTGGCAATGTTCCCGTTGATGCAGGTGCTATTGCAGAAATGGTGTCCAATTCCACGAGTGGTACGGAAAGTTTCATAGAAAATATTGCTGTGATTGCTCTGGGGGCATGTTGGTTAATCGGCATCATCGATTCCTACAGAGTCGGCGTTGCGCAAGAAAAATAGAATATGCGAATGACCGCTTCTGACCGAAAGCAGCTGCTGGACTGCTAAACTGCTGAGAGGCCGCTTTTGACCCAAAGCGGTCATTTCCGATTTATCCACCGCAGCCTGGATCTGAACGGAATTGGAGGACGATACTGTGAATACCGCTTCCTGGAAGGACATCACTGGCGCTTTCGGTGCTGCTGCAATTGTGGTTACTCTCCTCACTATTATGGTGGCCAGAGTAAGCGCGCAAGAATCCATGCCTTCAGCCGGGCAGCGAGTAGTGCTAGTCACTGGCTCCACCGGCGGGCTTGGCCGGGAAACGGCTCGCGCATTGGCGCACCAGGGCGACCATGTGATTGTTCATGGCAGAAACGTGGAGCGCGGGGAGGCACTCGTCGCAGATATTACTGCTGGAGGTAAAGGAAGCGCGCGGTTCTATCGGGCTGACTTCGGGAGTCTGCACGACATCCGAAATCTGGGCACGGCTATTCTCAGAGACTACGATCGCCTCGACGTTCTGGTGAACAACGCCGGTATCTATCTGCCCAACTCGGTGGAACGACGCCTCAGCGATGACGGATATGAGCTTAATTTCCAGATCAATTACCTGGCGGGATACGTTCTTACGAAAATGCTCACTCCTCTCCTCGAAGCGAGCGCCCCCGCTCAGATTATCAATGTAGCGTCGGCTGGGCAGGCGCCGCTTGACTTCGACAATCTGATGCTCGAATCGGGTTACGAAGGCGGCCGAGCCTACGCCCAAAGCAAGCTTGCGCAGATAATGATGACCTTTTCGTTGGCTGACACCCTGTCGACGCGTGGCATCACCATCAATGCACTACATCCTTCAACCTACATGAATACTGACATGGTGCTTGAGGCTGGCATTAAACCGCGCAGTTCCGTTGAGACCGGTCGGGACGCGCTGCTACACCTGATCAATGACGACGTGGGGACCGGAAAATATTTCAGTGTTTTTGAAGAGGCCCGTCCCCTTCCTCAGGCATACGATGAAGCAGCTGTCGCGCATTTAATGGACGTCAGTGATCGTCTGGTTTCGGAATAAGCGTGACGACATTAATTAGTAAAGAGTTTCATAGAGTCGGCTACGTCCGCTTTTAAACCAGACCAGATCTCGCGCAAGTCTATTTTGTCCGCTTTACCCCCAAAAGCAGTCACTGGGGCTGAGTGGCGAGTGTCCGCTTTACCCCAATACCAGCCACTCAGGTGGTAGTATTTCTCACTTACTGAGCGGCTGCTTTTGACTCAAAGCGGCCATCGGATAAACGGTGATCTCCCAGTGATAGAAACTCAAGACATCCCTTGGAAACGTCTTTCCGTAGAGGCGGCAGCGATTGTTGCAAGCATTCTTTTGGCGTTTGCGATTGATGCTTGGTGGGACGAGCGCGAAGAAAGGCGATACGAGCAGGAAACACTTCTTGGCTTGGAGTCGGAGTACGAAGGTCACCGTAAGACTATAGATCGGCAAATCCGAATGCATAGAGCGATGCTGGGCGGTGTGGGTAACCTGATGAAAGCTTGTCAATCAGGTGCCTACACGGCGTCTGATCTGTCACTAGACGATGCACTTTACCGCTTGCAGGTCCCTATCACGACAGATCTAGGTTCCGGAGTCAGGGACTCACTGATTAGCGCGGGGCGAATCGAGGTTTTGAGCAATCGTGAACTTCGCTATGCCCTCTCGGCATGGGATAGCGTACTTGATGAAGTGACCGATGGACAGATGTTCAGTCTCGATCTGGTACGTGAGAGTTTTGTTCCATTGCTGGCGGAAAAGGGAATCGCGGTGGGCCACGGCATGCACGATAAGGAACCTAACCCGTGGCCTGTTACGACGCGCCCTATTTCATCCTTCGCCGACATGGAGGCGCAACTATTTGCGGATAAAACGTTTTGCACAATGCTCAATTTTCGCTACACCAACATGAATCATACGCTTACTGAATATGAGGACCTGTCGAAGGCAATAATGGATGTTCTAGCTCTGATCCGTGATTCCCTAGCCGAGGCCGCAAGCTGAACGGCAGCTCTTGGCCGTCTGGTCTGCCCTGTTTTAACCGACCGTTCAGTTAGGTCCTAATGTCCGCTTATGGCCGAAAGCAGCCACTCAGTTTCCACAGATTCCCTCAATCTGAGTGTCCGGTCTTGGGAAAAGCAGACACTCAGCAGCATCCACCTGGATTAGCATCCGTTTTGCCCAAAATCAGCCTCTTTCATTGAGTGGCGAGTGGCTGCTTTACCCCAATACCAGCCACTCAGGTGATAATATTAAGTCTGATTTGAGAGGCCGCTTTTGACCCAAAGCGGACACCGACTTCTCCAGAATTTCTATTGGTTACTCGACAGACTCAGTCGCGCCGCGAAAGTAGTCGAGTTCGCTCAAGACATTTCTTTGCTTTGAAGACGCGAGCGCACTGTCGACGCTAGCTGCAAATTTCGCATTCCAATCGCCGCTGTCAGTGGTCCACTTTCGCCGACCGACCTCGCTGCCAAGGACCCATTGTATAGAGGCCGCATAAGAAGAATCAGCAAACCCTCCATCAAAGGCGAACGTGCCCGATTCGTAAAGGGTCCAGTCATAATAAACGGCAGACAACCATGCGCTCAACATACCATCGAGGCGCAACATCTCTTGGCGCGAAAGCACATCGCCCTCATTTGCACGAATGAATAGGTCAGCTGCCTCAGCAGTCGAATAGACGGCATCGGCCGCACTCCACCGATTCGCGCTTTCAGCATGTGCCTGGTCCAACCCAATGCGATTACTAACTCTAATCTCGTACGCGACTAAGATTAGCCCAGCAACTACGCCGACGGCCGCAGTCATTTGCAGCCAGTCACTTAATTTTGATGCGTTCATGGTTAGTTCTCCAAATGGCAACCACTATGTTGAGCTGTTCGGGGGCTACGGTCAAAACTTCCCTGTCAGCGGCCGCTTCTGGCCGAAAGCAGTCACTGGTATCCCCCGAAAGTCGGAATGGCGAGTGGCTGCTTTACCCCAATACCGGACACTCAGATGTTAATATCTTGGCCGTATTGAGCGGCTGCTTTTGACCTGAAGCAGACGTTCAATAATGGCCGTTTCGCCTATTACTCACACCACAGCAGCATTGCATATCCGCGCCACTGATCTTCAGACGATAAATTGAAGATGTATGGGTCAACAATTTCGAGTGTGGCCACCATGTCGTAGCATGCGTCGATATCAATGAATCCATCGACACGAATGGAAGCACCCGGAGTACCGTTGTAGCCACATTTCTGCCATCCGGATCCGGAGACGTAGTAAATCTCGCATTGATACATCGAGTACCTGACGCCACTGTCGACGGGGACACTGTCATCAATGCATGAGTGACCACCACAGGTAACAGAAAATTCATCACCGCCACCACTGCAAGCGGTCAGAATTGAAAAGATGGCGCATATGGCGATCCAGGTACAAAGCCCTTTTGTTGATCGTTTGTCACACATCGTTCTACCTCCTGTACATTCTTCAGTTGCCGGCCGCACCGGTATTCAGGAGTAATTCTTGCCGATTGTTGGCTGGCAGGCCTGTTGAGATCCTTATTCTTTCCTAAGGACTGCACGATGAAGACCTGATGATCAAGAGGTTCAGCGAGCCTGGTCGGACTATCTGACATAACGACCAAAGATTGAGGATTGGAATCCGCCGCGATCGACCACAATTTCGCTATCGCAAGCAGCGCTGACGCGACGATTAGGGAGGAGCATCTCGATTACGCTCATTCCTGCTTTCCCTGAAGCCGTCATTTGAAGCAAATAATGGTCTGAACGTTCGCTTCTGACTGAAAGCAGCCGCTGGAATTGAGTGGCGAGTGTCCGCTTTACCCCAATACCAGCCACTCAGATGCTAATATTCAGAACTTACTGAGCGGCTGCTTTTGACCCAAAGCGGTCCTCTATGCGAAGAAGTCGGAAGAGTACGAACAAGTACTAATTCTGCACTACTCGCAGTTCTCTTCTGTCCAGCCCGGAAGGTATAATCTAGCGCCTTTAACTCGGCCAACGGAGACAATTGTATGCGTGGCGAAGACTCTGATAGAAACCTCGCTGTTTTTAGCGATTTTGAGAACGTAGCTCTTGGAGTCAGAGACGCGAAATACCCGAAGTTCGATATCGGTCTTGTGCTTGAGCGCTTATTGGTTAAAGGCAATGTGGTTGTAAAAAAGGCCTATTGTGATTGGGAGCGCTACAAGGAACACAAATCGACCATGCACGACGCCGCCTTTGAGCTAATAGAGATCCCCCATACCCGACAATCGGGGAAAAATTCTGCCGACATACGCATGGTCGTTGACGCGCTAGATCTTTGTTACACGAAGGATCACATTGATACCTTTGTCATAATTAGTGGCGATTCTGATTTTTCACCCCTAGTGAGCAAACTAAGAGAGAACGCGAAGCTGGTAATTGGAGTAGGTGTTAAGAACAGTACCTCTGACTTGCTCATCAAAAATTGCGATGAATTTCTGTTTTACGATGACTTGGTTAAGGAAAGCACCTCAAAGAGAAGCAAGAGAAAGCCATCGAGAAAGAAGGCTGGGGCTAAAAAAACGACTTCTTCCGTTCCCAGCAAAAAGAGTGAAAGTGAGAAACAGGATGAGGGTATCGATCTAGTCGTAGAAACCGCCGAGGCTCTCATCAAAGAACGTGGAGATAGTGTCTTTGGTTCAATGGTCAAGCAAACACTGAAGCGTCGTAACCCTGGATTTAGCGAATCCTACTATGGGTTCCGTTCCTTTGGTGATCTTCTGGAAGAGGCCCAATCCCGAGGCGTAGTGACAATGGAGTTAGATGAGCGCTCCGGCGGTTACATAATTCGTTCCGTATCACGCGATTGAGCAACGGGTCCGCTCCTGGCCGAAACCAGCCACTGATGTTCCCCATTATTGCAGTGGCGAGTGTCCGCTTTACCCCAATACCAGCCACTCAGGTGCTAGAATTTGGTTGGAATTGAGCGGCTGCTTTTGACCCAAAGCGGACATTCGCAAACGATCAGGTCAATTTGAATCTTTAACTTTCACATTTGCACATTAATAAATAGTTAGACGGTGGGACTTTGGAATCAGCGAACATCCTGCAGGCGATCGCCGAAGCAGCGATCGGGCTCGCCGGCTTCGGTGGTATCGCGGCCGGTCTTGGCTATCGCGCTCGCGGGGAGTGGTCAGATCAAGATCGGACGAGGCTTATCCAAATGGTCGTAAGCAGCCTGGCTGTGGTATTCGCCTGCTTTCTCCCGTACGCCGTTTATCATCTCGGGGGCCAACAACCCTGGTTCCTCTCGAGCGCTGTGCTTGCTCTCGCTCCTGCCTGGTTCCTGTCCTTTCAGTATCGCAGGGTCTTTGCCCAAACTGGCCCAGGTAGTGTCACCGTTCAGAGGGGTTTCAGCCGGTCTCTTGCGTTCTTCTTGTTTCTGGTCAATCTCGGGGCTTTGCTCCTCTTTGTTACCGTGGCATTTCGTTTTGCGCGGCCGGGCTTGTCATTCGGGTTGTACCTGGCTGCGGTGATGCTTCTTCTCGTGGCTTCAGCAGCAGTTTTTGTCCGCCTGCTATCGACGTCGTTTGTTTCGGATGATCCTGCCGACTAACAAGGCGCCTAACTGGTTGCTCCTGGCCGAAAGCAGCCACTCAAACTTCGCTGATTTCCCAAATCTGAGCGTCCGCTACTGGGAAAAGCGGACATTACGCTACTGATTCCGTAGCAAGCATTTGGAATCCGAAATCTAATCGGGGCAAATTCGGGGCAAATTCCGAATTTCTACCGAACCAGAAATTTTACGCTTCTTAAATCGTTGTTTTTATTACTAAAAATGGCGCCCCGACCATGATTCGAACATGGGACCCCCAGATTAGGAATCTGGTGCTCTATCCAACTGAGCTACCGGGGCATCGGTTCTCGTTTTCCGTTCAGTCTCAGTCGTCGTCGCCCTTGAGATGTGTATCAAGGAACCTGACATAGGCATCCGAGGCTGCGATTCGATTCTGCTTCTTGCGAAAGCCGTGACCTTCATCAGGAAATACCAGGTATTCGACCGGCACTTCGTTCGCCT
>JBLHLN010000017.1:0-16020 GCA_047620565.1 Woeseiaceae bacterium | reverse complement strand
GCCGATATTCAACTATATGGATGGTGGCGCCGACGACGAGATAACTTTGCGGCGCAATACCGAAGCATTTGATGACTACGAATTGCTACCGTCACAGTTATCAGATGTCAGCAATATCGATACGAGGACGACGGTCCTCGGCCAGGAAATCGAGTGGCCGGTAATTTTGTCGCCGACTGGCGCTTCACGACTTTTTCATCATGAATCCGAACCTGCCGTGGTACGCGCGGCGCACAAGTTTGGCACGATCTACAGCCTGTCAACGCTGGCTACGACCACTATCGAAGATGTAGCGGCTGTTTCAAGCGGGCCAAAAATGTACCAGATTTATATATTCAAGGACCGGGCGGTGACCAGGGACTTTGTGCAACGTTGCAAAGACCAGAAGTACGACGCGTTGTGCCTGACGGTGGACACGCCGGTGGCAGGAAATCGCGAACGGGATCTCGTGACGGGATTCGGAATTCCGCCGAAATTCAAAATCAGGAGCCTGTTGAGCTATGCCTGGCACTTTCCCTGGTCGATCCGGGCCATCGTTCAGCCGGGCTTCGATATGGTAAACGTGACCAGCAGCCCCAGCGCATCAACGGAAATCAGCGATGGCGTTATGGAATACGTGAATAGCCAGTTCGATCGTTCCATTAACTGGACCGACGTCGAATGGCTGGCGCGCCACTGGGACGGGCCATTGGTCATCAAAGGCATCCAGACAGTGAGCGACGCGCGTAAGGCGGTCGACTCAGGCGCGACGGCCGTAATGTTGTCCAATCATGGCGGTCGCCAGCTTGAAACTTCGCCGGCGCCGGTTGATTGCATTGCGCCAATTGCCGACGCATTGCGGGACAAACTGGAAATTATCTGCGACGGCGGCGTGCGGCGCGGAACACATGTATTGAAGGCGATTGCTCTCGGCGCAAATGTTTGCAGTATAGGCCGGGGATATCTTTTCGGACTTGCCGCAGGCGGTCAGAAAGGCGTGGAGCGTGCACTGACGATATTGCGTTCGGAGGTCGAACGTAGCATGGCGCTGGTCGGTTGCGACACCGTTGACAAGCTTGGCGAACGATACATTCAGAAGCGCTGATTTCGGCCAACATCGGAATACATCAACAGTGACAGACAGTATTAAATCCCCCGCGTGGTGGGTCGGTATTGGCCTTGCTGTATCTGTTTCAGTTGCCGCGGGATATTTGGCTGAATGGTTTGGCGAGTTTGTCCTGGGATTTGAGAAAAGTCCGGTCAGCGCCATCATGATGGCCATTATTCTCGGCATGATAATCGCCAACACCATTAAACTTCCGGATGGCGCGACGCAGGGCCTTAGATTCTGCACATCGACCATTATGCGCATCGGTATCATGTTGCTGGGAATTCGACTAAGCCTGATGGGCGCCGGGCGATTTACGCTGGTCGCATTGCCATTCGTCGTCGTTGCTATAACGGTGGGCCTGACCACGGTCGGTCTCGTCGGGCGCCGTATGGGCATGTCGAAATGGCTAAGCGGGCTGATTGCGGTTGGCACCAGTATTTGCGGGGTCACGGCAATTGTCGCCATTGCGCCGTTGATCAGGGCAAAAGAGCCGGGCATCAGCTACGCCGTCGCCTGCATAACGATTTTTGGCGTTCTGGCGATGTTGTTTTATCCAATAATTGCGTATCACGCTTTTGCCGATCAACCGGCGCTCGCCGGATTGTTTCTGGGCACGTCAATACATGATACGGCGCAGGTTGCGGGCGCCGGCATGATGTACGAGGCGCAATATGACGCGCCGGTCGCGCTCGAGGTTGCGACGGTGACAAAACTCGTACGGAATCTTGGCATGATCGCGGTTATCCCGTTCGTCGGCTATATGTTTGGCAGTGATCAGCGTGCCGGGGAGTCTTCGAAAGGCGTCAAATTGCTGTCCATGATTCCGTGGTTCATCGTCGGATTTGCTGTGATGTCGGCCGTGCGCTCGATTGGCGATATTGGTGACCAGGCATTTGGCGTGTTGAATCAGGATCAGTGGCAGGCAACGATCGGGTTTACCCGCGACGCGGCGGCGCAATTTCTGCTCGTAGCGATGTCTGCAGTCGGTCTGACAACCCTGTTTGCGCACATCATTAGTATCGGTGTACGCCCGTTTATCCTTGGATTGTTCGCCGCCTTGCTGGTCGGTGGCGTCAGCTTTACTTTGATCACATTGTTTGCAGAAGCACTGATCCAAATGGTCGGTCTGTAGCGTCGAGCCGCTGTTCGTATTTCACGATTTCTGCGGGCTCCGGGCCTGATTTCCGCGCCAAATTCTCTCTACACGCTATTTTGCAGGCAGGCTTCTCGTTGAGAAAATTGCGTCAATAATCGGTTTTTTCGACATTTTTTGCATGTATTCGCAATCCACCTGCTCCAAATAGATGGTTCTCACCCCAAATTTGCGGGTAATATGCCTTTGCCTGCGCGCGTGCAGGTTCGCATAAACGTTGGCTTTGGCCAGCGAAATTTTCAGTAAGAGGTAGATATGTCAGGCGATAGAGTGACCGGAACCGTCAAATGGTTCAACGACGACAAAGGATTTGGATTCATTGAGCGAGAAGGCGGACAGGACGTGTTCGTTCATCACAGCGCGATCCAAATGGAAGGATTCAAAAGTCTTAAGGAAGGACAGAAAGTTTCCATGGATGTGACCCAGGGTGAGAAAGGTCCGCAGGCGGAAAACGTAACCGCTGCTGAGTAGGCCGATGACCGACAAGCTGGCTGCGTTCGGCAAAACAATAACAGCTGGCCTGAGACGGCAACACCGGAGTCTCGTATAAGACAGGGCAGTGCCGGTAAGGGGTAAACCGTCATGATTTCCGCGATGTTTGATTCAAGTATTGCGATAGTCAGTGTGCGCCGGTCATTTCTCATGCAGATCACTAATTTATTTTCATTCGCACGACAAATTCCGACATTGCTGGCTTGCCTGCTTCTTGCGGCCTGCGGTGATGATTCCAAAAGCGTAGCAACGGTCGCAACAATCGAGCCTGGCGCACCTGAGTTTGCCGGGTCACAATCCTGTAGTTCCTGCCACGAAGATCAGTATCTGGCCTGGCAAAAGTCACATCACGCACAGGCGATGCAGCCGGCAACGGCAGAAACGGTGTTGGGGGATTTCTCTGGTGTCGACTTCGAATATTTTGCGACGACCAGCAGATTTTTCTCCCGTGATAACGGCTTTTTCGTGCGCACTGAGAATGCCGCGGGAGAGCTGCAGGAGTTCCCGATTCGCTACACCTTTGGGGTAGCGCCCTTGCAGCAGTACCTCATTGAATTGCCCGGTGGCCGGCTGCAGCCGTTGACGATTGCGTGGGATGACCGTAGTGCGGATGAGGGCGGACAACGCTGGTACCACTTGTATCCGGACGAGTTTATCGACCACGACGATGAGCTGCACTGGACCGGCCGCGCGCAAAACTGGAACTTCATGTGTGCCGAATGTCACTCCACCGATTTGCAGAAAAACTACGACCTGGAGAGTGACTCATTTGCGACTACCTGGTCGGAGATCAATGTCGGCTGTGAGGGCTGTCACGGGCCGGCGTCGCGGCACGTTCAGGCACGGCAGTCCGGAGCCCAGTCAGGCGCTGGCGGCCTTGTAACAGATCTTGATGATGCCGGCCGCGCCGTGTGGCAAATGAATCCGCAAACCGGTATCGCAGAACGCAGTGAATTTCGTATGCGCCCTCCGACTCAACCGGAGGCCTGTGGTCGCTGTCATTCGCGTCGCGCGCAGGCGAGCCCTGATTACGAGTACAACAAGTCACTTCTCGATACGCACTCGCCGGCCCTGCTCGAAGAGCACCTGTATTTTCCGGATGGCCAGATTCGTGACGAGGTGTATGTGTACGGATCGTTCCTGCAGAGCCGCATGTACCAGGCGGGCGTTAGTTGCAGCGATTGCCACGACCCCCATGCGGCGACTTTGCGCAGCGCCGGCGAGCCGAGTGACATATGCAGTACCTGCCATCTGCCGCAAAAATTTGCTGCGACTGAACATCACAAGCATGTCCCGGGTAGCGTCGCCTGCGTGGATTGTCACATGCCCGCACGAACGTACATGGGCGTCGATGATCGTCGTGATCACAGCTTCCGAATTCCGCGGCCTGATCTGACTGTTTCCACCGGCTCGCCCAATGCCTGCAACAGTTGCCATAACGACAACGATGCGGAGTGGGCGACGGCGGCAATTCAGGAATGGTACGGCACGGAACGACCGGCGCACTACGCAACCGCATTGCATGCTGCACAAATCGGCGCGATCGGCGCAAACGATTTGTTGATTGAGTCCATCGCGAATGAACAGTTTCCGGGACTTGCGCGTGGTACGGCGCTGACGCTGCTGCGTGGCCCATACTCGCAGACCGTGGCAAGCTCAATTCAGCAATCGCTCACGGATCCGGATCCTTTTGTGCGAACAGGCGCATTGCGTGCTTTGCAATCTTTGCAGCCTGAATTAAGAGCGCAGTGGGCTGGCCCGTTACTTGCAGATCCCGTTCGCTCTGTGAGAATTGAAGCTGTACGCATTATTGCCCCCGTCCGATCGATATTGCATTTGCAATACGGCGCGGCGTATCGAGAAGCGGAGATGGAGTTAATCGATTCGTTGCACGCAATCAACGAACGCCCGGAAGCGCATATCAATCTGGGCAATCATTACACAACGTCCGGCGATGCAACTGCAGCCGAAGCCGAGTTTCGCACGGCACTGAGACTTGATCCGCAATCGGCCCAATCACGGGTTAACCTGGCAGACCTGTACCGACAGCTGGATCGTGATGAGGATGCCGAAGGAGTCATTCGTGAAGGACTTGAGGCGAACCCGGACGATGCAGCACTGAGACATTCGCTGGGTTTATTGCTCGTGCGTGGCGCACAACAGGATCAGGCATTGGCTGAACTTGAAACCGCCGCAATGTTACAACCGGATAATGCACGATTTGTCTATGTTTATGGCATAGGTTTGAATTCACTGGGACAGACCGACACGGCAATCGAAGTGCTTACCCAGGCGGCTATCAGATTCGAGGCAGACTTCGATATTCACTGGGCACTGATAACCATTCTGAGAGACCAGGGTCATGTTGAAGAAGCGCGTTTGCTCGGTGTCGGAATGGCCGCACGTTATCCGGAGAATGAAAGCGTGCAGGAGTTAGTGCGGGCACTGTAGTCCATGAGCGCCGACAAGAGAGTCATAATAAACGATATTTATGACGGAACATTAATCGTGATTGAATGTCGCAATAACAGAAGAACAAAAGATAATGAAACTTCGTGTCCTCGACAATTCCATTCGTCTGCGACTGACTCGTAAGGAAGTCGACCAGGTGCTGCAAGACGCCCTTGTAAGAGGGCGTGTCGCTTTCGCCGGTAGCAATACCTTTGACTATGTTCTGGAGAGTTCACCGGCAACCGTTAATGCAGAAGCGCATATATCTAATAATGTTCTGACTGTCAGGGTGCCCGAACAGGATATTCGCGATTGGGCGACTTCCGAACAGGTGTCTATCATGTCGGAGCAATTTCTGGACGGCGGCGGGGCTCTGAAAATCCTGGTTGAAAAAGACTTCGCTTGCCTGGCGCCGCGGGATGGAGAGGACGAATCGGACATGTATCCGCATCCGCTTGACGGACAGGAATCCTGTTAGAGGGAATGACAAATTGAGCAACGTTCGTTATGCAACGTTTACGCCGGCAACCATTGCGTTCCTGAAGGAACTGAAAGCCAACAACAACCGCGAATGGTTTAACGAAAACAAACCACGCTATGAGGAGCAGGTTCTCGACGTCGCCCTGAATTTCATTCAATCGATGCACGATCCGTTACTTAAATTTGCGCCACACTTCACGGCCGTTCCAAAGCGCATGGGCGGATCCCTGATGCGCGTGTACCGGGACACGAGATTTTCGAAAAACAAGACACCATACAAAACCAATATCGGTATTCAATTTCGTCATGAGCAGGCAAAAGATGTGCATTCTCCGGGCTACTACGTGCACATAGATCCTGAAGAAGTTTTTCTTGGCGTAGGCATGTGGCGACCTGCCCCGGAGGCGCTCGCCGGAATCCGGCAAAGAATTGCTGACAAGCAGACCGAGTGGTCGCGTGCTACGGGTGACTCAGCATTCAAACGCCATTTTCGGCTCGGTGGCCAAACACTGTCGCGACCACCACGCGGTTTCGCGAAGGATCACCCATTGATAGAGGATCTGAAGCGCAAGGACTTCATTGCTGTACGGACCATGAAACTTGAGGAAGCCCTGCAGCCTCGCTTTCAGCAAAAAGTTGAGACATCTTTTAAGGCCGCGACCGCTTACATGACATTTCTTTGCAAGGCTGTGGGCGTACCTTTCTAATCGTCGCCAGGCACTTCGCCTAATACTGATATGACCCGGAGCAGGGTCAGTGCTAGAATCCGCGCCCAACCGCTGGCCGCAAGCAAAATCTCCGGCCTGAGATTCAAAAACAAAGGGAATTCATGGCTGCATTCGACGATTCCGCGTTTGATGATCACGAACGGGTAATTTTTTGTCGTGACGCTGAAACCGGTCTAAAAGCAATAATTGCGATTCATTCCACGGCCCTGGGGCCGGCGGCCGGCGGCACCAGGCTTTGGGCATATGAATCGGACGATGCTGCAATGCATGACGTTTTGCGATTGTCGCAGGGAATGAGCTACAAGAATGCCATGGCGGGTCTGAAATTTGGCGGCGGTAAGGCAGTAATTATCCGCACGCCTGATTTCTCAGGCGCTGATGCGCTCTACGAAAAATTCGGCGAATTCGTCGAACAGCTCGACGGCAGTTATGTAACTGCAGAAGATGTCGGGATGAGTGTCGCGATCATGGAAACAGTCGCCAGGAAAACGCGCCACGTCTCCGGGTTGACGAGGAAAGAAGGTCACGCAGGCGGTGATCCGTCCCCGAAAACTTCCTTCGGAATATACAAAGGCATCGAAGCAGCAGCAAAATTCAAGATGGGCCGCGATTCTGTGGACGGTTTAACGGTTGCAGTGCAAGGCGTGGGACACGTCGGCTACAACCTGTGTAAGTTTCTCGCCGAGGCAGGCGCTAACCTGATCGTTACGGATATTGACGAAAATCGCGTACGGCGCGTGGTTGACGAGTTTGGCGCCAGCGCGGTTGGCCTGGAAGAAATTCTTGTACAGGATGCAGATGTGCTTGCACCTTGCGCGCTCGGAGCGATTCTTACGGAGACCTCTATCGCGCGATTGCAGGTTGGTGTTGTAGCGGGTGGTGCAAATAATCAACTCGAGACGCCGCAGGATGGTCAACGACTCTGCGACGCGGGCATTCTGTTCGCGCCAGACTATGTGATCAATGCTGGCGGAATTGTTAACGTTGCCAGTGAATATTATGGCGACGCGAATGATGACGAAGTCATGGAACGGGTCGCTGAGATCGGTCCACGCCTGGTGGAAATTTTTGCCGAGTCAGATAAAACCGGTCGACCGACCAACGAAATCGCCGACGAACAGGCCAGAAAGATTATTGCCTCGGCGCGCGCCTGAGCTTAGTTGTTACAAATTGTTCACTGCGGCCAGAAGTTTTTCCGGATTGGGCCGGTCAGCAATAAATCTCGACAATTCCGTCAGCCGAATGATGCCGCCAGCGTCGACAACCAAAGAAGTCGGCCACATCGTGTCTTCACCGTATTCGTCACGAAAGTCTTTCGGTACACCGCTTGACTGAACCAGTCCGAGTTGTCTTGCGACAGTAAGTGACTCATCCAGCCAGAACTCAAATTCCACTTCAAAGAAATCTGCAACCCTGCGGGTCGTCTCCAGCGGTTTGGGCGTGACAAGAATCAATCGCGCACCGGAATCGGTGATCGCTTTGTAATTTTTGGTCAGATTGGCGACCTGCCTGCTACAAAACGGGCACCATGATCCGCGTACAAACAGCAATACAGCAGGTTTGCCCGCCAGGTCGGCCGAACTTATCGGCTTTCCGTCTTCATCAGTAAGGTTGAAGAGCGGTAGTGACTGGCCCGGTCGTAACGCCTCAGGTATTGCTTTGCCACGTAGTTTGTCTTTTGCCAGGAACAACAAAACGACAATTAGCGACACCGTAAATACAGCAATCCACAAGAATGACATTGGCTATTAAAGCTCCCTGAATCAAGTTGTCAGCACAATTTTTCCCATGTGCAGGCTGCTTTCCATCAAAGCATGTGCTTCGCGCGCTTTGGCGAGCGGAAAAGTCGAGTGAATTATGGGCCTGACTCGTCCGGAATCAAGTAGTGGCAACACATGCGTACGAATTTCCGCAGCAATAGCCGCTTTTTCCTCGTTGGTCTGCGGTCGCAGGGTAGAGCCGCTGATCGACAGGCGCATGGTAAGCACGCGTCGCATGTTTAATTCAGCCGATGGCCCCTGCAGGAACGCGATAATGACGTAGCGGCCGTCACGGCCCAGCACATTGATATTTTTTTGCATATAAGGGCCGGCGACCATGTCGAGAACAACGTCGACGCCGTGGCCGGCAGTGAGCTCCTTGACCCGTGACTCCCAGTCCTCAGTCTTGTAATTGATTGCATAGTCGGCGCCGGTCTGTTTACAAAAATCACATTTTTCCGCGGACCCGGCGGTCGTGATCACGGCAGCTCCGCGCGCCTTGGCGAGTTGTATAGCTGTGCTACCGATGCCGCTGGAACCACCATGCACCAGTAGTGTTTCACCACTGCCGAGTTTTGCGCGCATGAACACGTTGTACCAAACCGTGAAAAACGTTTCCGGTACGGCGGCAGCCTCCAGCAGTGATAACGTGCCGGGTACCGGCAGACAGTGATCTTCGTTGACGCGACAATATTCGGCGTATCCTCCTCCGTGAGTGAGTGCCATTACATTATCGCCTCGTTTGTAGCGTCCGCAATCGTGCCCGAGCGCCACAATTTCGCCGGCAATCTCGAGTCCTGGCAGCGGATCCGCATCTGCAGGCACCGGATACAGACCAAGTCTTTGCAGAACGTCGGGGCGGTTCACCCCGGCTGCGCTTACCCTGACCAACACTTCGCCCGGGCGAGGCTCGGGTGTGGCAACGGTTGCCGTCTGTAAGACTTCCGGCCCGCCCGCGGCGGAGATTTGTATAGCCTGCATTTCTCCGGGGAGAGAATTATTCATGACAATCAATATGCTACAGGTACGCCGAAAAGAGCGCTGTGATAGTGGCGTATCGCCCAGAATGCCAGCAGCCCGACTGAGACCGTAAGTGCATCAAAATAAAGAGGTTTTCGTTGCGTAACAGCTGCAGCCGAACGATTATTTACGGCAACAATATCGATGATTGCGAACAGTCCAAAGCTGCCAAATAACAACAATGAAGCCAGGTCACCGTTGCTCAGCAAGTGCGCCAGGGACCAAAGCAGCGTTGCCGACAACATCGGATTGCGAACTATTCGTCTGAAATTGTTGGGTACATAAGCGGCAACCAACAGGCAAAATGCGACCGGCATCATCAGATTGGTTAGTCGTGTAGCCCACATTGGCGTGCTCCACACCGGCTCAAATGGCGCATTTTTCATGCCGATTACAATTGCCGCAAAGCCAGCAATCGATATCAGCGAAAAAATTCCTTTGAAGCTCTTTTCACCGAGGCGCAGTACGATCGACGTTCTCGCCGTTTGCGACAAGGGAATCGCATGTATGGCAAAGAATAAGACGAGGCCGACGGTCAAAATGGTCATAAATCAATTCCCGGATTTGTACCCGGGTATTGAAACATAAATTACACAAGTCATCGCTTCCTGAGATAATCACCGCAGCAAGAAAGGCATAGTAATGAGTGAAAACCCGATTTCCTGGTCACCAGGAAAAGACAGAGCGGAAAAGAGCGCCATGTTCAGGTTTATGACCGAACAGGGCTTCGACAACTACGCGGATTTGCATCGGTGGTCGATCGAAAACCTTGCAGATTATTGGGAAGCTCACAGACGTTTTTGCCATGTTGAATTTAGCAGTCCGGCCAGCACAGTTCTTGAACAACCGGGCGATATGACGACGGCCAACTGGTATCCGGGTGCGCGTCTCAGTTTTCCTGCGCATCTTTTGCGTCATGATGGTGATCGGGTCGCCATCATATTTCGCGGCGAAAACGGCGCACGCCGTGAGATTAGTTATTCTCAGTTGCGATCGGAGGTAGCTGCAATTGCCGCCGGCCTCAAATCTGCCGGCGTAGTACAAGGAGATCGGATTGCAGGATTCCTGCCGAATTGTCCGGAAGCAATCATTGCAATGCTGGCCGCAACCAGTCTCGGTGCGATCTGGTCTTCATGCTCGCCGGACTTTGGCATAAATGGCGTTGTCGATCGATTCGGTCAGATTGAACCCAAGGTTTTGTTTTGCGCCGATGGTTATTTTTACAATGGCAGGAAATTTGATTCCTTGTCGGCCGCAGAAGGAGTCGCCGGAAAAATCGCAAGCATCGAACAAATTGTTGTCGTGCCATTTACCGGTGAAGACGCGGATTTGTCGCGAATGCCTGGCGCCGTGACCTGGGCCGAATACAAGCAGGATAATGCCGAGCTGGAATTTGCAGCGACAGAATTCGATCATCCGCTTTACATCATGTATTCGTCCGGAACGACCGGCGTGCCCAAATGTATCGTGCATGGTGTTGGCGGCACCTTGATGCAGCACCTGAAAGAACACGTGCTGCATGGCAATGTTGGCAGGGATGATCGACTTTTCTTTTTTACAACTTGCGGCTGGATGATGTGGAACTGGCTCGCCAGCGGGCTGGCCACCGGCTGCACTATCGTCTTGTACGATGGGTCACCATTTTACGAGGACGGGCGAGTGCTCTGGCGAATGGCAGAGGAAGAGGGCATCACCATTTTTGGCACAGGCGCAAAGTTTATTTCGTCTTCTCAAAAGGCAGGCGTTCGGCCGGGTGACGAATTCGATTTGTCGGCAATGCACACCCTGTTATCCACGGGATCGCCACTGGCACCCGAAAGTTTCGACTACGTTTATGACGCGGTTTCCGCAGACATTCAGCTTTCGTCAATCTCCGGCGGAACCGACATTATCAGCTGTTTTGCCGGCGGCAATCCGTTGTTGCCTGTGCGGCGCGGCGAATTACAATGCCTGGCGCTTGGCATGGCCGTCGAAGTATTTGACGACGATGGGAAATCGCTCGTCGAGGAAAACGGCGAGCTGGTCTGCACCAGCGCTTTTCCCTCCATGCCGGTTTGTTTCTGGAATGACCCGGGTGACCGAAAATATCATGCAGCATATTTTGAGCGGTATCCGGGCGTATGGGCTCACGGTGACTACGCCGAGCTAACAAAAGACGGCGGCATGGCAATTCATGGGCGTTCCGACGCTGTGCTCAATCCGGGTGGAGTACGAATCGGTACCGCGGAAATCTACCGACAGGTCGAAAAGCTGGACCAGGTACTTGAAAGCATCGCGATTGGGCAAAACTGGCAAGACGATGTGCGCGTGGTTTTGTTCGTGGTTCTGCGCGCAGGTATTGAACTCGACGACAATTTAGAGGCGCAGATACGTAAGGTGATTCGCGACAATGCAACACCGCGTCATGTCCCGACAAAAATTGTTGCGGTTAAGGAAATTCCCCGTACGATCAGTGGCAAAATCGTAGAGCTGGCCGTGCGCGATGTCGTACACGGCGAAGAAGTCAAGAACACGGATGCGTTGGCGAACCCGCAGGCGCTGGATAATTTTCGCGATTTGCCGGAGCTGGCTGCGGACTAAGTAAAAGAACAATGAAAAATAACGCAATGAAAGGCACGATCATCGCAGAGGGGATCGTCAAGCCTGAGTGGATCGATGTGAACGATCATATGAATGTCGCCTGGTATGTGCTGGCATTCGACCTGGGCGTAGATGCGCTGTGGGAAAAATTCGGCATTACCTCCGACTACATTGAGTCGACAAGCGGCTCTACATTCGCGGTGGAAAGTCACGTCACCTATCAGCGGGAACTGCTGGAAGGCGACAAATACATTGTTGCAGGGCAAATCCTGGCGTTTGACGAGAAAAGAATTCACCAGTTTCAGCGTCTATACCATGCCGAGAAAAAATATCTTGCAGCAACCGCCGAATGGATGAATCTTCACGTTGACCTGGGTTCCCGACGAGTCAGTCCGTGGCCGGATTACATTCTTTCCAGAATCGAGAAATTTGCGACCGAGCAGGACGACAAGACAATCCCTGTTGAGCTCTGTGGTCACATGAAAATCAAGAGCCCGATATTTAGTATTTTTGCGGAGAACCCGTGATGTCGTCGGAGCAGCGATTCCTGATGGCGATTGACCAGGGTACGAGCAGCAGCCGCACCGTCATCTTTGATCAGAATGGTGCGGTGGTTGCGAGCGCGCAAGAGGAGTTTCCACAGGAATATCCGCAACCAGGATGGGTAGAGCACGATCCTGAAGCTATCTGGCAGTCAGTGCTGAATGTGAGCAAAAACGCGCTGCAGAAAAGTGGCGTAAAGAATATAGCCGCACTGGGAATCACTAATCAGCGTGAAACTACCCTGATATGGGATCGGCACAGTGGTAAATGCGTTCACCATGCAATCGTCTGGCAGGACCGGCGTACTGCTGATTATTGCGCAGAACTGAAAGGGCGGGGCCTGGAGGCGCAGGTACGCGAGAAAACCGGCCTGAGGCTTGATCCATATTTTTCGGCGACAAAAATCGCCTGGATAATGGAGCATGTGCCCGGTGCAAGAGAGCTCGCGGAAAAAGGCCGCCTGGCATTCGGCACTATCGATTGTTTTCTGTTGTGGCGCCTGACGAATGGCAAAGTACATGCGACCGATGCCAGCAACGCCTCGCGGACTTTACTCTTCAATATTCACACCCAGGAATGGGATGAGTCGCTGTTGCAGATGTTCGATATTCCACGCTCGTTGCTGCCGGAGGTAATGAATTGCGCCGATAATTTCGGTGTTGCCGAGGAGTCAGTGTTGGGACAGGCGATCCCGATTTGCGGTATGGCAGGGGATCAGCAGGCGGCGCTGATTGGACAGGGTGGTCTGGCGCCGGGAATGACCAAGAGCACATACGGAACCGGCTGCTTTGTCATTGCAAATACCGGTACGGAAGCGCCACTCTCGAAAAACAACCTGCTAACGACTGTCGCCTACCGTCTGGATGGCAATGTTACGTATGGCCTGGAAGGCAGCATTTTCGTTGCGGGTTCGGCGATTCAGTGGTTGCGTGACCAGTTAAAGGTGATTGAGTCGGCAGCGGACTGCGAAGCCATAGCCACAGCAAACGGTATCGTGGATCATGTCCATGTAATTCCGGCTTTTGCCGGGCTCGGTGCGCCATACTGGGATGCCAACGCGCGTGCCGCCATTCTGGGCTTGTCGCGGGATTCCGGTATTCCTGAAATTGTCACTGCTACTTTGCAGGCTGTTGCCTACCAGACTCGTGATTTACTCGACGCGATGCGAGAGGACGGCCTCGCAGCGAAAAATCTTCGCGTGGATGGCGGTATGGTCGCAAACAACTGGTTCCTGCAGTTTCTGGCTGACATTCTTGACGTGCCGGTAGAACGTCCGGCAAATGTCGAGTCGACCGTACTGGGTGCGGCTTATCTCGCTGGCGTTCAAAGTGGAGTATTTGCATCATTTGATCAGGTCGCGGATCTGTGGTCGCGCGACGCAATATTTGAACCGGCCATGCAAGACGAACGGCGTGAGCAGTTGTATGGTGGCTGGCAGGCTGCGGTGCGGCGAGTGCGCTCGGAGGCATAACTAAATGATCAAAGTTCCGTTGCAGGAAATAGCTGGCTATATCAATAAGCCAATGGACGCCACCGCGTGGGTCAAAATTGATCAGGATCGCATTAACGGTTTTGCCGACGTCACGATGGACCATCAATTTATCCACGTCGACGAGGAGCTCGCTGCGCAAACGCCGTTCGGCACTACGATTGCGCATGGTTATCTGACCTTGTCGATGATCTCGCATTTCCTCGGCGAGTGTGGCGTCGGACCGGAAAATGCGCTCATGGCAATTAATTACGGTTCTGACAAAGTTCGTTTCTTGCAACCTGTGCCCGTTAATAGTGAAATTCGGGCTCAGTCAACATTACTTGAAGTGTCTGACAAGGCACCCGGCCAGTTGCTGACAAAAACACGCGTCAACATCGAAATCAGAGGTCAGGAGAAACCGGCATTAGTAGCGGAAATCCTGAGCCTGTTTATTCTCTCGTAATTCGAAAAAGGATCTATTTGTGACCATCCGCTTCGACGATCAGGTCGTGATCGTTACAGGTTCCGGTAACGGGCTTGGTAAATCTCATGCGCTTGAATTTGCAAGGCGTGGCGCACGTGTCGTAGTAAACGATCTGGGCGCTACGCTGGATGGCACTGGCGGCTCAAGCGCGGCTGCGCAACAGGTTGTTGACGAAATTAATGCCAGCGGCGGCGATGCGATCGCGAATGGCGCCAATGTTACCGATATGGCACAAGTTGAGGACATGGTTGCCCACGCTATCGATAAGTGGGGGCGAGTCGATGTCCTGGTGAACAATGCCGGCATATTGCGCGACAAGACATTCACCAAAATGGACCTCGCCGACTTTGAACTGGTCGTCGATGTGCACCTGATGGGTGCTGTGAATTGCACCAAGGCAGTCTGGGAGAGCATGTGCGAGCGCCAATACGGTCGAATCGTGATGACCTCATCATCCAGCGGCATTTACGGCAATTTCGGCCAGACAAATTATGGCGCAGCAAAAATGTCGTTGATTGGTTTTATGAATTCACTATTTCTCGAGGGCCAGAAATACGGGATTCACGTCAATTCTCTCGCACCTATTGCAGCAACACGAATGACTGAAAACTTGCTGCCGGAAGATGTGCTCGCTCAACTGGACCCGGCAGCAGTTACGCCGGCAGTAATTTTTATGGCCAGCGAGGGCGCGCCGACGAAACAGATCATCGCGGCAGGCGCAGGCGTCTTCGCGAGGGTGGCGATACAGGAAACACCGGGTGTCTATCTTGCAGAGGACCAGCGCAGCGCAGAGACTATTGCTGCGCAGTGGGAGCAGATTGCGGCGACCGAAGGTGCCGTCGAGCTGAATGCTGGCAGCGATCAAACAGTCAAATTCCTAACCCGGGCAGCGAAGGCGCTCGGTATTGAAATTTCCTAATTGAATACGCTCAATTGAGTATTCCCGGGGGCAGGTAATGAAAGAAGCAGTCATCGTAGCAACGGCGCGAACGCCAATCGGCAAAGCGTATAGAGGAACGTTCAACAATACGGAAGCACCAACTCTGGCAGCGCATGCTATTCGGCATGCTGTTGCGCGATCGGGTGCGGCGCCGGAGGAAGTTGATGACGTGGTGATGGGTTGCGCCATGCAACAGGGATCCAGTGGGCAAAATACAGCCCGTCAGGCGTTGCTGGCGGCCGGATTGCCGGTAACGGTTGCCGGCATGACTGTCGATCGCCAGTGTTCTTCCGGCATGATGGCGATAGCGATCGCGGCCAAGCAGATTCTGGACGACAACATGCAGGTGGTCGTTGGCGGCGGCGTAGAGTCCGTTAGCCTGGTGCAAAACGAGCATATGAACAGGTATCGCGGTACCGACCCCAATGTGCTGGCAGCGGCTCCGGATATTTACATGAGCATGCTTGATACTGCCGAGGTCGTCTCCAAACGTTACAACATCTCCAGGGAGCAGCAGGACGAATTTGGACTGCAGAGCCAGCAGCGCACCGCCGCTGCCCAGGCCGCCGGCGCCTTCGACGATGAGATCGTCCCCATGACCGCAACGATGGGTGTCATGGATAAAGAAAGCAAAGAAATTTCCTTTCACGAAAAGACACTGGAAAAAGACGAAGGCAATCGCCCGGAAACAACGCTCGAAGTTTTACAAAATCTCAGGCCGGTATTTGAAGGTGGCAACATTTCGGCGGGCAATGCCAGCCAGTTGTCGGACGGTGCGTCTGCGGCAGTAGTCATGGACAGCAGGCTTGCTGAAAAGCGTGGTCTTGA
>JBLHLN010000016.1:0-16338 GCA_047620565.1 Woeseiaceae bacterium | reverse complement strand
CCACAAAATACATACCTCGCGAACTCTTTGAGACGAATGAATATCGGCACATCATGAGTCTTGCAGGAAAACTAAAGGAGTTGCTCGGCGACGGAGCATTCGTAGAGCGTGGCGACAAACAGGCCGCTGTCGAAACGTTTGCGGAAGCAGTTGCCTGGCTAATGAACGAGGCGCGCAAGGGACAATATATTCAGCGATATAAAGGCCTCGGTGAAATGAACCCGGACCAGCTGTGGGACACAACGGTGAATCCGGAAACGCGCAGGCTCATGCAGGTAAAAATCGATGATGCGGTAAAGGCGGACGAAATTTTCACCACCCTGATGGGCGATCATGTTGAACCACGCAGGGAATTTATTGAAAAGAATGCGCTGACCGTTTCAAACCTGGACGTTTGAGTTAAGCCCCCGAATAAATGACCATACGTGTCGACACGGTGCTGGTGCGTGCGACTTTCAGTCACAACGCGGAGCCCGTTGCATGAGTTTTACTTTTGAAATCCCGGAGGTCGTGCAGATAGATGGAGTCGACGGCGCGACCCGCTTGGCGAAAATTACGAATGGCTGCTCTTTAACCTGGCCGACGATCCAACCGAGCTTGTTGATCTCTCCGCACAGCACCCGGAAAAGTTGCAGGAGATGGTTGTCCTCTGGGATGAGTTCGCGGCTGAGAACAACGTGATCATCCCGAACCAGGTTATGGGATATTGATCCCGTCGCGTACAGCATCCCGACAAGCGCTTTAGAAGATGGCCGTCTATGCAAACTTCGATCAGGAATCACTGGACCGCGAGTACGCGCCAAGTAGCTGCATCGATGACATCAATGTGTACCTCGAGCAGTACGCCGCAAAGAGCGAATCAGCGAGAAATACCGCATTGGTTGCTGGCCACTGCCAACTGAATCTGAGCTATGGACCATCAGCACAGCAAACGCTTGATTTGTTCGTGGCCGACGCCGCCAGCGAACCGCCGTTGCATGTTTTTGTTCATGGCGGCTACTGGCAGCAACTGAGCAAAGAAGATTCATCATTCGCAGCGCCGGTGTTTCTGGATAACGGCGCTGCATTTGCTGCCGTTAATTACACGCTGGCGCCGCATATCTCGCTGACTGGAATTGTGCAGGAGGTTCGTGCCGCAGTTGCCTGGTTGTACGGCAACGCTGCTGAGCTCGGTTTCGACAGGGAAAAGATTTATGTGTCCGGCAGCTCGGCAGGCGCGCACCTCGCAACTATGTTGTTGCAGACAGACTGGGCGTGCTTCGATGTGCCTGCCGATGTCATTCGCGGGCTGTGCGCGGTCAGTGGCGTATACGACCTGGTGCCTGTCAGCCTGACGGCCGTCAATGACAAGGTCGGTATGGATCTGCTTGAAGCGAGAGCGATGAGTCCACTGCTACATGAAGTAAATAACCGCTGTCCGGCGATTCTTGCCTACGGCGAAAACGAGACGGCTGAGTTCAAACGGCAAACAAATGATTACCTGGCACTCTTGCGCGGTCAGAACATGTCAGTGGTTTGTAAAGAAATACCCGGTCGTAACCACTTCGACGTCATCCTGGATCTGGCCGATGCCGGTTCCTGGCTATCGAGAATGGTCCTGAAGCAAATGGGAATAGAGCCCGCCGTGGGCCAGACCTAATTGTCAGCGCGATCTGTTTTTTCGGCCTGCCGGGAATACGGGCTGATTTCGGCCATTTTGGTTTCAATCCAGCCTTGTACTGCCAGGTTAATTTCTTTTGCCGGGCGCCCTTCAGCGTAGATCGGCGGACCAACGCAAATGCGAATAAGACCCGGTTTTCTCAGCGGACTTCGTCTTGGCCACAAATCTCCGGCATTGTGTGCCACCGGTACAATCGGACAGCCGGTTTCGACCGCGAGCGCAGCCCCGCTAACGCCATAACGCCGGGTTTCTCCAGGCGGCACGCGCGTGCCCTCGGGAAAAATTGTTATCCAGATACCGTCGGCTAATCGGGCCCTACCTTGCTCAATCACCTGTTTGACCGCAAACCGCCCCGCGCCGCGGTTAATAGCGATGGGCTTCATCGCGGCAAGCCCCCAGCCAAAAATAGGGATCCACTGCAACTCGCGTTTCAACACCCACGTTTGTGGGGGAAATATCGCAAGTTGCGCATAGGTTTCGAATACCGTCGTGTGTTTGATAAGGATAACGCTCGGCACTTTCGGGATATTCTCTCGACCCTCAACCACATAGTCGAGTCCGCAGAGCGCGCGACCTACCCACAACATGCTCTGCCCCCACAATCGTGCGAAGCGAAAGCGAAAGGAATAGGGAAAAACAAACGTGAGCGCGCAAAGTGTTGCGGACACACTAACCGATGCATAAAAGTATATCTGAAACAACAAAGCGCGAACCCACTTCATATTCGCTCCATCCTGTTCCTCGCCCCGGCAACAATCATGTCAGCAGCAGCAGCGAGGTTCTCGCACGTTTCCACGGTTTCATTGCGTGCGGCGAATTTTGCCGCGGTATCCGCACCGTTTCCGGTTAGCACCAGGATCGCTCGGCCGCCGACAGCTTTTGCGGCAACAATGTCGCGCTCGGAATCTCCGACCATTGGAACACCATCGAGAGGGACGCCGTAATAACGTGAAAGCTGTTGATACATCCCCGGCGCGGGTTTTCGGCAGGCGCAGGCATCGTCGGGATGGTGCGGGCAATGTAAGATTTGACCCAGGTCGCCGCCGGCATCTTTCACTTGTCTGCGCAACGTATCGTGAATTGCCTCGAGGGCAGGCTGATCCAGAAGCTTGCGTGCGATACCTGACTGGTTGGTGGCCACAGCAACCGTGAAGCCGGCGACAGACAATTTAGCAATTGCTTCTATGCTGCCGTCTATCGGCGACCACTCGGCCGGTGACTTTACGAATTCGTCTGAGTCCTTGTTAATGACCCCGTCGCGATCAAGGATGACGAGTCGACCTGACATATTCTAATCCTGTGCAGGCGTGAGCCGGGATATGTCTGCAATATTAAGAAACAGCGAGCGCAACTCGGCAAGTAGTGCGAGGCGGTTGTTCCTGATTGACGGTTCGTCGGCCATAACCATTACATCATTGAAAAATGTGTCGACTGGCTGGCGTAGTGCGGCCAGCCTTTGCAGGGCATCACTGTACGCACGCTCCTCAAGCAGCGGTATTACTGATTGCCTGGCGTCCAGCAATGCCTGGTGAAGCGCAATCTCCGCTTCTTCGGCGAACAGTGTCGTATCTGTTGCGCCCGGCTCTGAACTGGACTTGCGCAATATGTTGGCAGTGCGTTTGTTGGCGGCCGCCAGGCTTACGGCCGCGTCATGCCGCATAAATATTTTCACGGCGGCAATTCGCTCCTGAAAGTCCAGCAGGGAACATGGCTGTCGTGCGCGAACCGCGTTAAACATTTCTACCGTCAGCTCGTTGTCCTGGTCCAGCAAGTAGCTGCGCAGCCGATCCACAAAAAACTCGTAGATGTCCGAAGAAACCGCCTGTTCATCAACACCGTCAGCAGGTTGTTGCCGGACAGCAGCAAGAATAAATTCCGTGATATCAACATCCAGTTTGTTTTCAACAAGAATGCGAATGACACCAAGCGCGGCGCGCCGCAGACCGAAGGGATCACGGTTGCCGGAGGGCTTTTTCCCCAACGCGAATACACCCGCTACCGTATCAATCTTGTCCGCAATGGCCAGGACCTGTCCTGCGGGGGACCCAGGCAAAACGTCACCAGCGAAGCGCGGCAAATACTGTTCGCCGATAGCCACGCTGACAGCCGCTGGCTCATCGCTGGCAGCAGCGTAATAAGCACCCATCGTTCCCTGTAATTCCGGAAATTCGCCCACCATGCCAGTGAGCAAGTCGCATTTGGCGAGCTCGGCCGCCCTCGCTACAACGGCAGCATCCGCGCCGGCAAGAGCAACGAAACTGTTCGCTATTTTTGCAACGCGACGCGACTTATCACGCAAAGACCCCAGCCCCCGCTGATACACAACCTGCTCGAGCGCATCGCGGCGCGCATCGAGATTCGTCTGCTGGTCGGCCTCCCAGAAAAATGCCGCATCGGCCAGGCGCGGCCGGATAACCCTTTCGTTGCCGTCGCGGACGCGATCCGGCTCCTTGCTTTCAATGTTGGCGACGGTGACAAAGGCGGGCAGTAATTCGCCGTTTTCGTTCTGCAGTGGAAAGTATCGTTGGTGACTGGTCAGCGTCGCAACGATGACCTCTCTTGGAAGCGACAGGAATTCGCTGTCAAACGTTCCTGCGAGCGGAACCGGCCACTCAGTAAGTGCCGTGACCTCATCGAACAGCGCATCATCGCCAACCGCCAGGCCACCCGCCTGTTGCGCGACTGCCTGTACCCCGGTGACCACCAACTCCTTACGCGCGTCGAAGTCGGCAACCACAAAAGCCTCTTTCTCCAACAGCGCGGCATACTTGTTTGCCGACGTTATCGTGATCGCCCCGGGTGCATGAAAACGATGTCCTCTTGATTTATTACTGGCGGTAACGCCAAGCACACAACCGTCGATAACGGATTCGCCATGTAGCAAAACCAGCCAGTGTACTGGGCGAACAAATTCTGCTGCGGATGCGCCCCAGCGCATTCGCCGCGGAATAGGCAGCGCATCGAGGGCTTGTTGCACAATGTCGACAACAAGGTCGGCAGTGTCGCGACCACCTTCAATTGCTGTATACGACAACCATTCGCCGGCGTCAGTTTTGTGTCGATGTAGCTCAGCAAAGTCCACACCACATTTCTTCGCGAAAGCGAGCCCCGCTCGCGTCGCTTCACCAGCGTCGTCTAGTGCTATGTTTAATGGCGGGCCCTTTTTCGTTACCTCGCGGTCGTCCTGGCTCGCGGCGAGGTCGGCGACCAGCACTGCAAGACGGCGCGGACTGGCGAACGAACTGATATCACCATGCGCAAGTCTGTTTTGTTCAAGGCCGTCCGCAATGCCTTGGGCAAAAGCGTCTCTAAGATTGCGCAACGCCTTGGGTGGTAATTCTTCGGTACCAAGCTCAACCAGGAAGTCGGCAGGTTTTTTTGTAGCCACTACGCTTTACCCTGTTTAACAGAGTCGAGCATTGGGAAGCCGAGGGTTTTGCGACTGGCGTAATAGGCTTCTGCAATTCCACGCGACATGCTACGCACGCGCAGAATATATCTTTGCCGCTCGCTGACGGATATCGCCTGACGGGCATCCAGAAGATTAAAGGTGTGTGACGCCGTCAGCATTTGTTCATAAGCAGGCAGCGCAAGCTCGCGCTCAATGAGGCGCTGGCTTTCGGCCTCGGCGTGATCGAAAGTGGCGAACAGCCCGTCAACATTTGCTTCTTCGAAGTTATAACGGGATTGTTCTACCTCGTTTTGGTGATAGACATCGGCGTAGCTGATGCGACCAAGCGGGCCGTCCGTCCAGGTAATATCGAAAATACTCTCGACGTCCTGCAAATACATGGCCAGGCGTTCCAGGCCATAAGTTATTTCGCCGCTTACCGGACGACACTCCAGGCCACCAACCTGCTGGAAATAGGTGAACTGGGTAATTTCCATACCATTCAGCCAGACTTCCCAGCCGAGCCCCCAGGCCCCCAGCGAGGGAGACTCCCAGTTGTCTTCGACAAAGCGTATGTCGTGCACCGTTGGGTCTATGCCAATAGCGCGCAGCGAGTCCAGGTACATTTCCTGAATTTCATCCGGGGACGGCTTGATGACCACCTGGTACTGATAGTAGTGCTGCAAGCGAAATGGATTGTCACCGTAGCGACCATCTGTGGGCCTCCTGCACGGCTGCACGTAGGCGGCGCTCCATGGCTCCGGGCCGATCGCGCGCAAAAACGTAGCGGGGTGAAAGGTACCAGCGCCCATTTGCATGTCATATGGCTGGGCAATAACGCAGCCACGCTCTGCCCAAAACTGCTGCAGCACCAGAATTAGGTCCTGAAAAGTCTGCATAGAGCGCGGGTCTTCCTTGTGCATTGTATTTCTGAGTTGCCGCTGCGCGCTCGCGAAAAAGCGTTCGCCGCGTTGTCTTTGGCGTGAGGCGCGCAGTATAACCGCATATCAAGCCATTGAAACGCTTCGCTATTTGCGACAGACAAGGGATTAGTGCCTGCCCGGCGCGCTAAATCAGTGCAGGGGCAGCGTGGCTGCACTATACTGGTGCGACATGCCCGGCTATTGCACCGTGGTGGTGCAATAGTGTGCAATATCAATCACTAAATTTAGCTACTAATCAATGACTTATGTTGACGCACCAACTGGCACGGTTCCTGCAATTGTTATCAACCATGAGTACGTGATCACGCGACCAGACCACTGCCGACAGCAGTCGTTATTTTGGCCGACATTTTTTAGGTTCTTAATAGAGAGGAGACGTTCATGACCGCCGCTGAGGTTCTGAACCTGATTACAGAAAAAGAAGTCAAGTTCATCGATTTTCGATTTACTGATACCAAGGGCAAAGAGCATCACGTTACTGTGCCTGCCAGGACGGCAAATGAGGATTTGTTCGAAGAGGGCAAGATGTTCGACGGGTCTTCGATTTCCGGCTGGAAAGGCATTAACGAGTCGGACATGATTTTGCTGCCGGATGCGTCGTCGGCAGTGATGGACCTGTTTTCGGAAGATGCAACGATGAATTTGCGCTGTGACGTCATAGAGCCCGGCACGATGCAGGGCTACGATCGTTGCCCGCGCTCCCTGGCAAATCGAGCCGAGGCCTATCTGAAATCATCCGGTGTAGCCGACACTGCCTATTTTGGGCCGGAAAACGAATTCTTTGTTTTCGATGATGTGCGCTGGGACGACAGCATGCAGGGCGCATACTATTCCATCGATTCGAGCGAAGGCTCGTGGAACAGCGGCCGCAGTTATGAAGACGGCAACACCGGCCACAGACCGACAGTCAAAGGTGGCTACTTTCCAGTGCCGCCGGTCGACTCGCTGCATGACATCCGTTCGGCGATGTGTCTGGCACTCGACGAAATGGGCATGGAAACCGAAGTCCATCATCACGAAGTCGGAACGGCCGGTCAGTGCGAAATCGGTGTGCGATTTAGCACGCTGGTGCGCAAGGCGGACGAGGTGCAGATTCTAAAGTATGTTGTGCACAACGTGGCTCACAGCTACGGCAAGACAGCAACGTTCATGCCCAAGCCGTTGGTAAACGACAACGGCAACGGAATGCACGTGCACCAGTCGCTTTTCAAAGATGGAAAAAACCTGTTCACGGGTGACGGCTATGGCGGCCTGTCGGATATGGCGCTGTATTACATCGGCGGTGTCATCAAACACGCCAAAGCAATCAACGCATTTGCGAATCCTGCGACCAACAGCTACAAGCGCCTTGTGCCGGGGTTTGAGGCACCAACTATTCTTGCCTATTCGGCGCGCAACCGCTCGGCATCCATTCGCATACCGTATGAATCCAACCCGAAGGCACGCAGGGTTGAAGTTCGATTCCCGGACTCCATGGCAAACCCATACCTGGCTTTTTCCGCACTCATGCTGGCCGGCCTCGACGGAATACTTAATAAGATTCACCCGGGCGACGCGATGGACAAGGACCTTTATGACCTGCCGCCAGAGGAGGAAAAGGATCTCAAGCTGGTCGCTTTCTCACTGGAAGAGGCGCTGGCTGCACTTGATGCTGACCGCGGCTTCCTGAAGGCAGGTGATGTTTTTAGTGACGACCTTATTGACGCCTACATAGAACTAAAAACGGAGAATGTAACGAGGCTGCGCATGACGACACACCCGGTTGAGTTCGACATGTACTACAGCCTGTAAGCGACAACCGCCAAAGGCGGTTCGGGCCCCGCATTCCTGCCGGGCCCGATCGGCCCTAAGCGCAGAAAAACCGCCGAAAACTGTGAACCGGGCGGCACTTTGCCCGCCGATGACTGGTCAAACAGAAAGTAGCACTGCTATGCTGAGCGTATGCACAAGCGAATATTTTTTGTCTTTATTGCGATTCTCGCCGCCAGCGCCGTTATGGCGCAGGCCTACCGCTGGGTGGATGAGAACGGCATCGTACATTTTTCAGATCGGCCCCAGGAAGGCGCGGAGCGCATCGAACTGTCTTCGGACAACGCACGACCGAGGCCGGTTCCCGCTGCACGACGTACGGCTCCAAGAAGCAACGCCGAAAACGAGACGCAGAACGAAGCGGCTGCGCCGTTTCGCTACGACACACTTATTATCTCTGCGCCGGCCGCTGAAGAAACACTGTGGAACATAGAGGGCGTACTGACCGTGGTCCTCGACCTGCGACCGGGACTGCAGTCAGATCACCAGATTCGCGTCTACTTCGACGGGGAGCCGAGAATGGTAAGGAGTTCGAGCTTTCAGATCGACGAAGTCTATCGCGGCGTACACAACTTGCAGGCGGAAGTTGTGGACGAGACCGGAAAACTGCTGATTCGAAGTCTGCCGAATCGTTTCTATGTGCAGGCAAACTCGATAGCCAACTAGCGAAGACCCGCAGCAACGCCAAAGTAGAGAAGCGGGACCCGAACAATCGCGACGGCGGCCCGCCCGGGCAACGTGAGCGCATTTTTGAAAGCCTGAATACAGGCGTCATCATTACCGACCACAACCTGCTGATTGACGATCTCAACGCGGCAGCGGAAAACCTGCTCGGTATCAGCAAACGGCGCGCACGGCGCCAGTCGCTACTACTGCTTCTCGGAGATGACGACGAGTTTCGCGACATGCTCAATCGCTGCCTGGAAACCGGCCTGACTTACGCAAACGAAATGCGCTTGCCGCCGACAGAGGCAGACCCGGACGAACACATTGTTGACTGCAGGGTGTCCGCGCATCAATTTGAAGGCGAGCAAAAATCGCTGCTGGTCGAAATGATCGACGTGACAAGACGCAGCCGGATCAGTCGCGAAAACGCATTACTGATTCAACACGGCGCGGGCCGGCAGATGATTCGCCAGTTGGCGCATGAAATTAAAAACCCGTTGGGCGGACTGCGCGGCGCTGCACAGTTGCTGGAAAAGCAACTTGATAGCGATGAGCTGCGGGAGTACACCGGCGTAATTATCAGCGAGGCAGATCGCCTTGCCGGGCTGGTAGACACTTTGCTGGGGCCCGGTGGACCGCCAAACAAACAAGCTGTGAATATTCATGAAGTGCTGGAGTATGTTGTTCGACTGCTCGAGCCGGATCATGGCGATGGATTGAAAATTATTCGCGATTATGATGCCGGGCTCCCCGCAATTTTCCTGGATCGCGACCAGATGGTACAAGCCATTCTCAACGTTATACAGAACGCGTCGGCTGCGCTTGAGGGCCAGGGTACGATCATTCTTCGTAGTCGGGCGGTGATGAACTTTACAATCGGTGATACTCGCCACCCGGTCGTCGTTAGCATTGAAATTGAAGACGATGGGCCGGGCATTCCGCCAGAATTGCAGGACTCCATATTTTATCCATTGGTAACCAGCCGGGCGGATGGCACTGGCCTGGGTTTGCCTGTCGCGCAGGAACTGATCAGCAGGCACGGTGGCCTGATTGAGTTTGACAGTCGTACTGGCCGGACAGTGTTCCAGCTACGGATTCCGTTGTCGACAAGTGATGATGCTGCACATGGTTGACGGGGTTTTACAGGTCTGGGTAGTTGATGATGACGATTCTGTCCGCTGGGTGCTGGAAAAAGCGCTTTGCCAGGCGGATATGCACGCAACCACATTCGAGCGCAGTGAGCACCTGCTCGAAGCGCTTGATCACGATACGCCGGATGTATTGATTACCGATGTACGCATGCCAGGTATGGACGGTCTTGCGCTGCTGGACAGGCTCAGCAGAGTCTGTCCCGACCTGCCGGTGATTGTTATCACTGCGCATTCTGATCTCGACAATGCGGTCGCCGCTTACCAGGGCGGCGCATTCGAATACCTGCCAAAACCGTTTGACGTTGATGAGGCGATGGAGTTGGTCCGCAAGGCAGCACGTAGTAACGGACTTGCATCGCCCGCCGCTGAGCCGGCGGGCGCCGCAGATATTCCCTCGCTAATAGGCCAGGCACCGGCAATGCAGGAAGTGTTTCGCACCATAGGCAGGCTGTCCGGTTCGAGCATGACGGTATTAATAACCGGCGAGTCCGGAACCGGAAAAGAACTGGTGGCAAGAGCGCTACACCAGCATAGTCCGCGGGCTGGCAAAGCATTTGTTGCGCTGAATACCTCGGCTATTGCGTCAGAACTGCTTGAATCAGAATTGTTTGGCCACGAACGCGGCGCATTCACAGGCGCTGACGCCAGGCGCGTTGGCCGTTTCGAGCAAGCCGATGGCGGCACTTTGTTTCTTGACGAGATTGGCGATATGTCTCCGGCGCTGCAAACCAGGTTGTTGCGGGTACTGGCGGAGAGCGAGTTTTATCGCGTTGGCGGACAACACTCCGTCAACGTAGACGTCCGCGTCATTGCTGCGACCAACCAGGATCTGGCCCGTGCAGTAAAAGAGGGACGTTTTCGCGAGGACCTGTATCACCGCCTGAATGTAATGCGAATCAACACACCGCCACTGCGGCATCGGCGCCAGGATATACCACAGCTGCTCAGGCACTATCTTGCAGATGCGGGCCAGGAGCTAAGCACGACCACCAAAACACTGAATGCAGACGCCTTACAGATTCTGCAGGGGTATGACTGGCCGGGAAATGTTCGTCAACTTGTAAACGCCGCGCGCCGCCTGACGGTAACAGCCCCGGGTGGTGTGATAACGGCGCTCGACCTGCCGCCGGACATCGGCGGACGGGTCATCGGCAAAGGCATGCAACAGGAATGGACCGAAAGTCTCGGCTACTGGGCGGAGAGCAAGCTGGGCTCTGTCGACCAGACTCCGCTGGTCAATGCTGCGTTGCCGGAGTTCGAGCGAACGCTTATTCGCATTGCGTTGACTCGTGCAAAAGGGCATCGCCAGGAAGCAGCAAAACTGCTGGGCTGGGGCAGAAACACCCTGACGCGCAAGATACGCTCACTGAAAATTGACGCGGACTGAGAATCCACCAAAACTAGTGACGAAGTGTTCCGACCAGCTCGGATAAGGCGCGAATATCATTGCGCACCATGTAGTCGACAATGCCCTGGTTGATTTTTTTGCATGCCATCGGGTCATAGAATAACGCCGTGCCGACGCCGACCGTTGCAGCGCCAGCGATCATGAATTCCAACGCGTCCTCGGCGGTGACGATGCCACCCTGCCCGATTATTGGAATGTTATGCGGGCCGGCAACGGCATAAACCTGGTGAACCTTCAGTAACGCGATCGGCTTGATGGCCGGGCCGGACAGGCCGCCACGCACATTGCCGATGATCGGTTCGCGTGTCTCGCTGTCGATGGCCATACCCATGACGGTGTTTATGACCGCCAATGCGTCGGCACCGGCTTCAATGCAAAGCCTGGCATTTTCCTGGATGTCGGTCTGGTTGGGAGAAAGTTTCGCGATAATCGGTTTGCTGGTCTGTGCCCGGCAGGCAGCGACGACTTTGGCAGACATGTCCGGATAATTGCCGAACGATACGCCGCCTTCCTTTATATTCGGGCAGGAAATGTTGATTTCGATCGCGTCAATCGCGGAGTCATCGAAACGCTTTGTAACGGCAGCATAGTCGTCAATTGTCGAGCCACAGACATTGGCAAAAAACCGCGTCTCTGAAAAATCGAGCGACGGCAGAATTTCGTCAACGACCTTGTCCATGCCTGGGTTCTGCAAACCAATCGCGTTGAGCATGCCCATTGGAGTTTCATAGACCCGGTGCGGCTTATTGCCGGGCCTTGCTTCGCGCGTGGTGCCCTTGAGGACGATAGCGCCGACGTCGCGATTTGAGAAACCTTCAATGCGCGTGTATTCCTCGCCGAAACCCACGCAGCCGGATAACAGCACTATGGGCGAGTTCAGGGAAACTCCGCAGAAATTAACGCTCAGAGGCGAGGTCGCGGTTTCGGCTGCTACAGTCATAAATGATTTTTTTCTGTGCGGATGAGTGAGACGTTGGCGGTGATTTTACTGCAAAATGCAGGTCATCATGTTCAGTGTCATTCTTTACGAGCCGGAAATACCGCCCAATACGGGCAATATCATACGCCTGTGCGCCAACAGTGGCACCGCACTGCACCTGATTGAGCCGCTGGGTTTCGAACTGGATGAGCCGCGCCTGAAACGAGCAGGGCTGGACTACCGCGAGTTTGCTGCAGTATGCGTGCACCCAAGCCTCGCAGCGTGCCTTGATGAGCTCGGCGCACCAAGAGTGTTTGCGCTGAGTACCCGCGGTACAACAACTTACTCGTCAGCAGATTTTAAAGCCGGCGACGCGTTCCTGTTGGGACCGGAAACGCGCGGATTACCGGAGGCGGTTTTGCAATCATTGCCGGAGGAGCGGCGCTTGCGGTTACCGATGCAAGAGGACAGCCGCAGCCTTAATCTGTCGAACGTAACAGCGATCGTGGTTTATGAGGCCTGGCGCCAGGCGGGCTTTGCCGGCGGAAACTAAGTGGTCTACTCGGGCTTGAGGGCCCGGCCCATCAATGCGCCAACCGCCTCACGAGGCGGAACGCCGTCGTAAAGAATTCGGTAGATTTCCTGGCAGATCGGCATTTCCACCTGCAGCTGATCAGCAACTTCCTTGACGGCTTTGGCTGCCAGCACGCCCTCAACAACCTGCTGGATTTCCTCCTGTGCTTCATCGATGGTCAACCCCTTCGCCAGGGCGAGACCCATGCGTCGATTGCGCGACAGGTTATCGGTACAGGTCAGCACCAGGTCGCCCATACCCGCCAGCCCCATGAAAGTGTCCTGGCTCGCGCCCAGCGCCACTCCGAGGCGGGTCATTTCCACCAGGCCACGATTAATGAGCGCTATGCGCGTATTGGCGCCAAAGCCAAGGCCATCGGATATGCCGGCGCCAATGGCAAGGACGTTTTTGACCGCGCCGCCAACTTCTACGCCGACCATGTCGTCAGACGTGTAAGCGCGAAAATTCTCGCCGGACAAGTCCGCGGCAAGGGCGCGGGCGAATTCCGGATCATTTGCTGCAACCGTCATTGCGGTTGGCAGGCCCTCGCCGACCTCCTTGGCAAAGGTAGGGCCGGACAACACAGCCATTGGACGTTCATCACCCAGAATCTCGCCCGCAACCTGGTGCGGCAGCTTGCCGCTGTGCAGTTCAAAACCCTTGGTCGCCCAGCAAATTCTGGCCTCATCCCCAAGCAGCGGTTTAATGCTGTCCAGAATTTCCCGCAAACCGTGACTGGGTACGGAAATCAGAATGTCGGTAACGCCATCAACACAGCGTCGCAGGTCCGTTTCAACACGCAGGTTGTGCGGAAAAACCGCAGCGGGTAAATAACGCTCGTTCGAACGGGCCGATTCGATTTGCGCAAGTTGCGAAGCGTCACGTCCCCACAAACGAACGTCGCGACCGCCGCGTGCAAACTGCAGTGCAAGCGCAGTGCCCCACGATCCCGCCCCGATCACCGCAATCGGTGCAGCGATTTGCGGCGCGACTTGCGCAGTAATTAGTGCGCGCCCTGATTGTTGCCACCATTGCCGCTGCCGTCACCATTGCTGTCAATCGGGACCGCCTGCGCCGGGTCTCCCTTAGCTTCCGCTTCCGCTTGCGCCTTGCCATGAGCGTAGAGTGCGTCGAAATTGATCGGTTGCAGAATGAACTCCGGAAAACCACCTTTGGAGACAACGCTGGAAATTGTTTCCCGAGCATAGGGAAAGAGAAGGTTCGGGCAGAAGCTGCCAACAACCGCTTTGAATTCTTCTTCAGTATAGCCGGCAATGAGAAACATCCCGGCCTGGTGTAGCTCGATCAGAAATATCGACTCCTCTCCATCCTTGGCCTCAATCGTCAAGGTTAGGACAACCTCATGCGTATTGTCGCTGTCCGAGGTGTGCGAACTCCGGATGTTCAGATTCGTTTTTGGTTCCCAGCCAGTTTTCTTGAATACCTGGGGTGTTTGCGGAGATTCGAACGAAAAATCCTTTATATAGATTTTCTGAATCGAGACCTGCTTCTCAACAGCTTTTTCTTCCTCGTCTGCCATTTATGTTTTCCTAAAACAATAAAGTCATTCGGCTGGTGCGACTGCGGGCTCGTTCAGTATTCGATCGAGCTCGCCGCTCTGCTCCAGAGTGTATAGTTCATCAAAACCGCCAATGGGCCGGTCGCCGATAAAAATTTGCGGTACTTTCCTGCGGCCAGTTAGCCGCTGCATTTCCTCGCGCCGGGCAGGATCTTGCGTAATCATCACATCCTCGTAGCGCAGGCCTTTTTTCTTCAACAGCATGCGCGCTGCCGTGCAGTAAGAGCAGTGCTCAGAGCCATAGATTTTGATTTTCGCTACGCTGCTCATTTTGTCATGTCCGGCAGGTGGCGCTATTTTTTACTTTTGGTTTTCTTTGCCGTAACCAACGGCAGACTCGCTTCCGTCCAGGCGGCGATACCGCCCTTCAAACCATAGACATTTTCGATGCCGGATTTGCGCAGCGTATCGACGGCGCGAGATGACGTCATGCCTGCATCACAAACTGCCAGGATCGGCCGCGATTTGAATTTGCTGAGTTTGTTCTCGTTAGCCGATAATTCGTCGAAAGGAATATTCTTCGCATTTACAATGTGTCCGCGGGCGAATGCTTCGGCGCCGCGAAGATCGATGACTGTGGCGTCGCTGTTAATAAGTTTCACGGCGGCCTGTGGTTCAATGTTGGTCAGCCCGCCAGACTTGCGCCGCAGCTCCGTGAACACCAGCAAAAAGAAACTAAACATAAGCGCGCTAACGAGCAGTACGTGATTGGAGGCAAATTCTAGATATGTGTTCATTGGTTTATATGTTCATCGTTTTATGTGTTCATCGTATAGGGTTTGGCGGCCAGCGGTGAAGGTCGCGGGGACCAAAACGACCAGTATACCAGTATGGGCTTCGGCAAATACCCTGTCCGGCTGCATTACTGCTTGTGACTGTTGGCATAGCAGAGTTGTGTACACTTCCTGCCCATGAGAAGAGGCGTCCGCCTGTCGGTCTTAACTGTTGCAACAATGGTCGCGCTGGCTCCACCAGCCGTTTCAGTGGCGCAGGACAAAGAGCTGACACAAATTAAGGAGCGCGAACTGGAAGAGGTTCGCGAAAAAATCAGCGACCTCAAGAAAAGCATGGATCGACGTGCGGCCGATCGCGACAGGGTTACCGGCGAGCTGCAGAGCGCTGAAATTCAAATTGCGGAGAAGCGCGCCATCTTGCGTGACCTGGAACGTCAGAGAGATTTCAGCGAGAAAAAGAAAGCGGACATCGATAAGCGCCTCGACGACAAGGAAAGCGAGCTTGCGGTCGAAGCCGAACAGCTTGCCGTACAAGTCACGGCCGCCTACACGAGTGGGGAACAGGAACGCATCAAGTTATTGCTGAATCAGCACGATCCCGCGACATTGGGACGCCTCACTACGTACTACCGTTATATGAGCGAATATCGTGGCAATAATATTGAGTCCGTCAATGCGATTATTGAAGAGTTGTCAGGGCTACAGAGAGATGCGGCAGAAGAAGAAAATCGGCTCGCAGGGCTTGCAAGAGCCCGGCTCGCAGAACTGACAGAGCTGACAGTGGCGCAAACCACACGCACCGGCCTCCTGTCATCGCTTAAAACCAAAATCGCGCAGGACGGTACCGAAATTGAACGACTCGCAGCGCAAGAGGCAGATCTCACCCGGCTCATTGCTGAACTAACCAGCATTCTTTCTGATTATCCAATTACCTCGGAAGAACAGTTCAGCAAATTCAAAGGCAGACTAACCTGGCCAATCGCGGGGGCCCTGATTCATGATTTTGGGCAGCCTCGCGCCAGCGGCCAGGTGAAATGGAATGGTGTAGTGCTCGCTGCGCCACGAGGCCGGGAAGTGCGTTCGGTTTATCATGGCCGCGTTATTTTCGCCGACTGGCTGGCCGGCATGGGTCTGCTCGTGATTGTCGATCACGGTGAAAATTATATGTCTTTGTATGGTTACAACGAGGCAACGCTGAAGATAGCCGGTGACTGGGTCGCGCCGGGAGACGTCATCGCAACGGTTGGCGACAGCGGCGGCCAGTCGCAGTCCGGACTGTATTTCGAAATTCGCCAGGGCACCAAGCCGGTCAACCCGCGCGCCTGGGTCAGCAAACAACCCGCCCCACCCAAGTAGCCAAAAGCCGCGTTGTGGGGGCGATCATTCTTTCGTGGGAGCGGCTTTAGCCGCGAATTCTTTGCTTTTCGCACTGACTGCAAGCGCGGCGAGCTGCCTTATGCTCATGGCTCGCTTCGCTGCGCTTTACTTCGCATAAGGCAGCTC